>CAJVYZ010000063.1 GCA_913009915.1 uncultured Gemmatimonadota bacterium
TTTTTTTGTGTCTTTTTGTGTTTTTTTTTTATTTTTTTTGTTCTTTTTCTTTTTTTTTTTTTTTTTCAAGCAGAAGACGGCATACGAGATATATCAGTGTGACTGGAGTTCAGACGTGTGCTCTTCCGATCTCCGCAACCCGTTGGAAGAGCGCTACGAGGAGTTGTCGGACCCGGCGGATGATCCGACGACACGTCAGCTGGCCGACGCGCTGCGGGATGCCATGGATCGGAACCGGCCCATCTGGATAGCGCCCGGCAACGGGCTGCAGATTGCTCTGCGCCGGTTGCTCATTGGCGCCGGACTCCAGTGTCCCGTCCGATACCTGGCCAAAGACTCCGTTCCGGATGCTGACGACCTCGTCATCCATGCCACTGAGGCCGGGATCACGGTCCGGTTGTTCAAGGCGCTGCAACTGGTGGTGGCCGGCGGGGGGCGGACCGACACGGGGTTGTCGCGTTTCGTGTGTTTCGATCTCGAGACGACTGACAAAGACACCGATACCTGTGGTGTCGTCGAGATCGGCGCCGTCCGGGTCGACCACGGCGAGATTGTCGATCGATTCCACGTCCTGGTCCGCCCTACGGTCACCATCGCCGCCAAGGCGACAGAGGTGCACGGGTATCGGGCAGAGGATCTGGCGGACCAGCCGGCCTTCGAGGACGTATGGCCGTCGTTCGTGTCGTTCGTCGGGGACGACATGCTGGTGGCCCACAATGCACACGGGTTCGACGTCCCGGTCATCCGACGCATGGCGTCCAATCTGTCCGGCCTTGCCGGGATGACCTTCTTCGACACGCTGCCACTGGCCCGGTCGCTGTTCTCGGACAGCGCCAAACTGACCGATCTGGCCGCCCGGTTCGGCGTGCCGACGGGCCGGGCCCATCACGCCCTCGATGACGCCGAGACCCTCGCCACCGTCACCCGTCACCTCCTGACACAGAAGGTGGTACGCGCCCGCCGCTCGGCGTTGGTCAATCTGCTCGACTACGTGGCACTGGCGTTGGCCCTGGAGGGTGGAGACCACCACGGAGATGCCGCCGTGTTGCTCGACGTCGGCAGACCCGCCGCACTCGGCAGCTACAGTGATTGCCTGGACACCTATGCGGCCGAGCGGGAGACGCTGTTCAAGGACTCGGCGATCCCGGTGGAAGACGTGATCGACCGGTTGGGCGGTTGGCAACTGGTGACCCGGATTCGGGCTGCCAGGACTGCTCGCGAGCGGTATCCGTCGGCCATGAACAGGCTGCTGGGTTTGCTCGAAGAAGCGGCCGGTGACACTCTGGACCAGGCCATCGAACGCTTGCTCGAGCGGGTGGCACTCTCCACCTCCGAGGGCGTCGAAGCCGACCCCGACCGGGTGAGCCTCCTTACCGTCCACTCCACCAAGGGATTGGAGTTCTCGCGCGTCTATATCGTCGGGGTCGAGGACTACACGTTTCCGGGATACCAGGCCACCGAGAGACATATCAAGCACGAGATCGAAGAGGCCCGGCGGTTGTTGTACGTGGGGATGACCCGTGCGCGCGACAGGCTGGTGCTGACTCGCGCCGAGGTGCGGAACGGGAAACCGTCGGGAGGAGAGCGATTCTTGGAGGAGATCGGGGTAGGGGAGCAGCGGCTGGTGGCTGGTAGCTAGTGGCTGGTAGCCACCCGCCACCCGCCACTCGCCACCAGCCCACCTCCGTGGCCCACGCCGTCGTATTCGAGGCCGGCGTGCTGGCACTGGCGATCGTCGTTGGTTGGGTGCTCTCGGTCGATCCGTTTGCGGGGCTGGCCTTCCGACTCGATCACCTTGGGATCGGCCTGGCAGCCACCGTGCCGCCGGTGGTGGCGCTGTGGCTGCTGCATCGGTCGACCGCTCCGGCCGTGCTCGAGTTCCGCCGGGTGGTGGAGGAGTTGGTGGAGCCGCTGTTTGCCGACGCGCCGGTGATGCACGTCGTGGCGTTGGCGCTGATGGCCGGTGTCGCGGAAGAAGCGTTGTTTCGTGGCGTAGTACAGGGTGGTCTCACCGGTGTGACGGGGTGGCTCCCGGCGTTGCTGATTGCCAGTGTGCTGTTCGGCGTGGTGCATTGGCTGACCGGGTTGTATGCCCTCCTGGCGGGCGTGGTGGGCCTCTACCTCGGTGGGTTGTACCTCCTCACCGGTAACCTGTTGGTCCCCATCGTGGTGCATGCGCTGTATGACATAGTGGCCCTGGGATACTTGCGGAAACCGGAGAGGACGCCAGTCATCGAGTGAGCGCGGCCGTCCGCACATCACAAATCAAGAATCAACTATCAAGAATCACCAATGAACCGCCCCGCCGCCCCGCCTAGTCCGCTGCCTGCAGCAAATGCTCCACGTTCACCGTCACCAGCTGGTTGTCCGTCGGTTGCGCCGCGAAGTAGAACATCGAGCCGTCCGGCGACAGTCGCTGCCCGAAGACATTCATCGGCGTCCGGTGTACCACCCGGACGTCGCCGCCGTCCGCTGGACTCGGTGGCGTACGACGAGCCGTGGGAACACATGGCGGAACACGCCGTCATGACCGGCGACGTCGAGTCCTTCCGGAATCTGCCGACGCAGTTTCAGGATCCACTATTCCCTCCACTGTTTGCACTAATGGCCGGCACCGAACTGGATTCGTCCGTATGGCAGGAATTGGAAGAAAGTTATCAAAGCCCGAACCATGGACTGTTCATCCTTCAGGCGGTGGGGGAGGGAATGGAGGGAGCCGAACGTCTTGCCCAAATCCTGGCGAGCCGCGCGGCGGACGGTGACGGCAACGCTGCTCAGATAGCCGGTAACTTCGCTCTCAACCGGGGGCAGCCCGGGCGAGCCATCGAGCTGCTGCGGATCGCCGAGACCGATGGCTGCGGTGACGTGTGCCAGGAACCCGAGATGTGGCTTCTGGCCGGCATGTACTGGGACGCCGAGCCGAATGAAGTGCGGCGGGTGCGGGATTCTCTGGAAATAGTCACGCGGGAGATCTCCGCCGAGGCCGTAGCGCAAGGTCATAGGGACGAGGTGGTCAAGCTCCATCAGCGCTGTTGGCTCGCCATCTCGGATCTGGGCAGTGCCGGAGGTGTTGACCTGGAACAGACAGCGGCGCTGGCGCGCCAAGCCGAAGACTTGGCCGACAACGTGCGCAGGTCCCGCTTTCCGGCTCGATGTGCCAGGTTCCTCGAAGCACTGGCGGCTGTCCAGGCCGGCGACCCTTCAGCAGGCGCCAGGGTGGCTGCAGCAGACTCCGCGTTCAGCATGGGCGCACCGAGCCGCTATCAGGCAGCCTGGGCGACGCTCCTCGCCGACATGTATGACAGGGTGGGGGAGCCGGAGCAAAGCCTCGGCATTCTGAGACGAGTGTGGATGAACGGCGGGGAGGAATACGTCCAGTTCCTCGCTCCGCGCCTGCTCCGGCGCGCCCGCCGGGCCGCTGAACTCGGCTACCGGGAGGAAGCCATCCAATCCTACCAGCACTACCTCACGTTGAGGTCCGATCCGGAGCCGGTGCTGGCCGAGCAGGTGGCGAGCGTGAGGGCGGAGCTGGCGGAACTGCTGGGAGAGTAGTGGGGTCCTGACAGGGTGCGCAGGACGCAGGAGTTATCTTTGACCGCCTGACCGCCTGACCGCCTGACCCCCGTCCACTGCCCGCTGTCCACTGTCCACCAGCGCCCTCGCTCCCCATATTACTCCACCATGTCCGAGCACCTATACGACCTGAAAGCCGCCCTCGCCGGCAACTACCAGATCGACAAAGAAATCGGTCACGGCGGCATGGCCACCGTCTACCTGGCGCGCGACCTCAAGCACAACCGCCAGGTGGCGGTCAAGGTGCTGCGGCCCGACCTGGCCGCGGCTCTGGGGCACGAGCGGTTCCTTCGTGAAATCGAAATCGCCGCCAACCTGACCCATCCTCACATCCTCCCGCTCTACGACTCGGGTGAGGCCGACGGCTTCCTCTATTACGTGATGCCCTACATCGAGGGCGACACGCTGCGCGACCGCATAGAGAAGGAAGGCGAGCTGCCCGTTGCCGAGGCGGTGCGCATCATCCGCGAAGTGACCGACGCGCTGGCGTTCGCCCATGCGCAGGGTGTGGTGCACCGCGACATCAAGCCCGACAACATCATGCTCTCGGGCCGGCACGCCATGGTGATGGACTTCGGCGTGGCCAAGGCGGTGAGCGAAGCCACCGGCCGGAACCGATTGACCACCGTTGGAGTGGCGCTCGGCACCCCGACCTACATGGCGCCCGAGCAGGCCACCGCCGATCCCCACGTGGACCACCGGGCCGACATCTACGCCGTGGGCATCATGGCCTACGAGTTGTTGGCCGGGCGTACACCGTTCCAGGGCACTAGCCCCCAGGCGGTGCTGGCGGCGCACGTCACTGAACAGCCCGACCCGGTCTCCAAGCATCGCGACCAGGTATCGCCCGAGCTCGAGTCGGTCATCATGAAGTGCCTGGCCAAGAGACCGGCCGACCGGTGGCAGAGCGCCGCCGAGATGCTGCCATTGCTCGAGGCCGTGACTGCCTCGAGTGGTGGGTTCACGCCGACCGGCACGCGACCCCTCCAGGCGGCTCGGCCGCGTCGCGTGTGGTGGATGGCCCTGGGCGCCGTGGCCACTGTAGCTGTCATCGGCGTGTTCGGCGCCCGGATGATCAAGAAGGAGCCACTGAGGGTCACCGTGGCCAACGTCAGACAGGTCACCCACTCGCCGATGATGGAGATCTATCCCGACATCTCGGACGACGGGACCGAAATCGTCTACAGCGCCGGCCAGGGAATCAGCTACCACGTGTACCTCAGCGGCACCCAGGGAGGGCCGGCCCTGGGGCTTACGGAAGACCGCCCCGGGCGCCAATGGCGGCCCAGATGGAGTCCGTCCGGCCGTGAGGTGCGCTTCGAGGACGTGAGGGACATCGGAATGGGGGCGCCGTCCTTCCCGATGGAGATCTCCAAGCTCGGAGGCTCCGCAAGGTTACTGCCGGAGGGTCTCATGGCGGAGTCGGACGCGGTCGAGCTGTACGCTACTGACGGGGGCGGCGTGCAGGTGAGGGATCGGGTCAGCGGGGAAGTGCGGAACTCGCTATCGCTACCGGTAACGGGTTTCAGCTACGCGCAGGCATCGCCCGACGGGTCCAGGCTGGCCTATACCAGTGGCAATTTCTTCTACTACTCGTCCGAGTTGCTGGGCAACGACGTACCCACCAGCATCTGGGTGACCGGGCTGGACGAGTGGTCTCCCGTACGGGTTACCCCCGACGAATATCTCGACATCCACCCGACGTGGCTGGGGAATGACCGACTGCTGTTCGTCTCCAATCGGGACGGCCAGAGGGACGTCTACCTCGTGGCCCTGAATCGGTCCGGCGAACCGGCCGGTGAGCCCGTCCGGGTCACCACCGGCGCCGACGTGCACACCCTCTCGGTGACGCCTGACGGAAGCCTGGTCGCCTATTCGAAGCTGCGTTTTCGCTCGAACCTGTACCAGGTCATCCTGCCCGAGCGTGGCAGCGTCTCCCTGGGTGAGGCCCGGCCCCTCACGCGCGAGTCCGCGGTCATCGAGCAACACGACCGGTCGGCCGACGGACGGATGCTGGTCTACGACTCGAACGTACTCGGCCAGCAGGACATCTACCTGATGCCTACGGATGGGGGAGAACCGCAGCGCGTGACGACCGACCCGGGGCAGGACATGAATCCTGAATTCTCCCCCGACGAGTCCGAGATCTTGTTCTACTCTACCCGCAACGGCACCCGGGATCTCTATCTGATCGGAGTGGACGGCCAGAATCTGCAGCGATTGACCGGCCGTGAACAGGACGGGTGGGGAGCCGAGGAGCAGGAAATCTTCCCTACGTTTTCACCGGACGGCCGCCGCATCGCCTTCGGTAGCCAGGTCCCCGGGGGACCGAATCGTCTCAAGGTGATGACCCGTGACTCCATGAGGGGCACTTGGGGTACGCCGATTGTGCTGGCCGACTCGGTCGGTTCGTATGGTTGGGCTCCGAATAGCCGGCGTATCATCTTTTCTACCACGCTCGGGAGGCTCCGGACGGTGACCCTCGACGGGGAGGTAGAGGATGTGCCCAACCACCCGATAAGCAGGTTCCTGGGCTGGCCGTTCTGGCTGCCCGACGGGCGGATCTTCTACCGAGGTACCGGATCTGATGGTGTCCATGGCATCTATGTCCTCGATCGGCTCGGCGCCGATCCACGACTGATCGTCCGGTTCGATGATCCTGGTATCGTGAGCGAGTCGGCTCGGATAACGGTCCGGGGCAACTCGCTGGTACTCACGGTCACCGAGAAGGAGAGCGATATCTACGTGATGGAACTGGAGTATTGAGAGTGCGTTGTGCGTAGGAGTTAGCTTCGACCGCTGACGGCTGACGGCTGACGGCTGACCGCTGACCGCTGACCGCCGTCCACTGTCCCCCGGCGCCACCAACCCCCATATTACCCCACCATGTCCGATCGCCTAGACGACCTGAAGGGCGCCCTCAGCGGCCGCTACGAAATCGACCGCGAAATCGGCCATGGCGGCATGGCCACTGTCTACCTGGCCACTGACGTCCGCCACCACCGGCAAGTCGCGGTCAAGGTTCTCCGGCCCGACCTCGCTGCCGCGCTTGGCCCCGAGCGGTTCCTCCGTGAAATCGAAATCGCCGCCAACCTGACCCACCCCCACATCCTGCCGCTGCACGACTCGGGCGAGGCCGGCGGCTTCCTCTACTACGTGATGCCCTACATCAAGGGCCACACGCTGAGAGAGCGCATAGAGAAGGAAGGCGAGCTGCCGATCTCGGAGGCGGTGCGCATCATCCGCGAAGTCACCGACGCGCTGGCGTTCGCCCATGCGCAGGGTGTGGTGCACCGCGATATCAAGCCCGACAACATCATGCTCTCGGGCCGGCACGCCATGGTCATGGACTTCGGTATCGCCAAGGCGGTGAGCGAAGCCACCGGTCGCAATACGCTCACCACCGTCGGCGTGGCACTCGGCACACCTACCTACATGGCGCCGGAACAGGCCACGGCGGATCCTAACGTGGACCACCGGGCCGACATCTACGCGGTTGGCATCATGGCCTACGAGTTGTTGGCCGGACGCACGCCGTTCCAGGGTGCCAGCCCGCAGGCGGTGTTGGCGGCGCACGTTACCGAAGAGGCCGAGCCGGTCTCCAAGCACCGCGACAACGTATCGGACGATCTGGAAGCCCTGGTCATGAAGTGCCTGGCCAAGAAGCCGGCCGACCGGTGGCAGAGTGCCGACGAGATGCTGCCCCACCTCGAGGCCATGGCGACCACCAGCGGTGGTCTGACGCCCACATCGACTCGGCCGATCGCTGCCTTGGCGATCCCGTCTTCGGTGCGGCGACTTGCGGTCCCGCTCGCCCTGCTTGCCGTGATAGTAACCGGTGTGCTCTGGGCCGGATGGCTGCGCCCGACAGCGGACACGGTGGACGTGGTGGCAACGAGACTCGCGGTATTTCCGTTCCGGGTGACCGGTACGGCGGACGACGTGGGTTACCTGAGGGAAGGGCTGGTGCACCTGTTGAGTACGGCGCTCGACGGGGCCGGTGACGTACGCTCCATCGACCCACAAACCGTACTGTCAGCGGCCGGCGACGACGACCTCGACGTCGGCCGCGCCAGGGAGACAGCAGACCGCGTGGGCGCAGGAATGTTCATCCTGGGCAGCGTGACGCAGGTGGGCGCCGGCCGTGTCCAGGTCACCGGGTCGATGTACCGGGGAGACGACCCGGATCCCATCGTAGCGAGAACCACGGGGTCGCCGGACGACGTGCTCGAACTGACGGGGAATCTTGCTCGGCAGCTGCTCGCGGGTTACTCGGCCACGCAGCCGGCCCGCATAGACTCGCTCGCTCTGCTCACGACAGATTCGGTCGAAGCGCTCAAGGCCTACCTCAGGGGGATGAGCGAATACCGGAACAGCAGATGGGCCAGCGCGCAAGATGCGTTCGAGACGGCCGTGGCGATCGATTCGACGTTCGCCCTGGCGTACTACGGGATCTCTCGAGCCGCGGCGTGGGCCGAGAGGCATGACCAGGGGATGTCCGCAGCCGAAACCGCATTGCGCTTTGGCAGCCGCCTCTCTCCCCGTCACAGGGATCTGCTCCAGGCCTCGCTCGCCTTTGAGCAAGGACGGCCGAAAGAGGCCGAGCGGTATGCCCTGAACGTGGTCCGCGCCTATCCGGAAGGATTCGATGGCTGGTATCTGCTGGGAGAGACTCGCCTGCATTTCGGACCCTTTGTCGGCCGGCCGTTACTCGAGGCCAAGGACCCGTTCGACCGTGCAGTGGCGATAGATCCCGGTCGGGGCGACGCGTTTCAGCACGCGTACGATCTGGCGCTGGCATCGCGTGATATCGAAGAAGTGGAGAAACTGTACCGGCTACGGGCAACCCTGAGCCAAACGCTGGGATCCGACACTGCTGCAGAGTCGCTTCCTCGTGGTCTGCGAGTCGCACGGCTCTTGGCCGCGGGAGGCGAGGCGGCCAGTGATTCGATTATCGCGATACTGGATGGTGCTTCGAGCCTATCCCTTCTGTACTGGGCCGTCAGAACAGGTGTCTGGTGGAGGCATCGGCCCACCGGCGTTGCTCTGATGACGAGGGTGGCAGAGACGGGCGCGACTCCGCTCGAACGGGCCATGGCGCGCCGGATTCTTGCGTCGTTCGAGTTACAGATGGGGAGGAAGGAGGCTGCGCGACTGCAGCTGGAAGCGTCGGCAGGAGCCAATCGTGCCGAGGCAATGGTGCAGTCCTCCTTCGATGTGGCGCTCGGTTTTCCTCCGGTTTCCGAAAGGGAGTTGCGTTCACAGCGCGACACACTGCTCAATTGGGATCCTTCAGTCGCCCCTCCATGCTCCGACGCTGATGCGACCGGTCTTCTCTGTTCCTACGAAGGTGATTACCAAATACTGAAGGAGTTCTTCCTCGGAATCATCGCTGCGCGTCTGGGAGACGTGCAGGACGCCCGGCGGCGAATTGGGGTGGTCCAGAATTGGGAAGCGGCCGCGGACGATCCGTATTTGCCTGCAGACCTGGCGCATGGCATGCGCGCCCTCATTGCCCAGCTCGATGGACGCAATGATGAAGCGCTCACCGAACTCGATCTGGTGTCGAAGGAGAGGGGCGTCGTCAAGGTGAGGGGCTCAGCCCTCTACGGCATGGTGCAACAGCACTTCCTCCGAGCCGAGGTGCTAAACGAGATGGGTCGGCACGATGAGGCTATTCGACTGTACACGGCTGTCGCCGACGCGTCATTACCGCTCGTCCCAGCGGCACACCTGAGAATAGGCGAGATCTACGAGCAACGGGGTGATACTGACCAGGCGGTAGAGCGATACAGCGAGTTCGTCGACCTGTGGTCGGGGGCTGATCCCGAGTATCAACCCCTGGTCGAGGATGTACGAAACAGAATCTTGCGCCTGGTGGGAGAACCGATGCCGTAGGGGCGACGCATGCGTCGCCCCTACCAATCATCGGCTGTTTCTCTGATGACATAGATGATGACGTTGGTTACCCTGGGCGGTTTGGAACTGGTCGGGCACGTCATCGGGGCGCCGTAGGGGCGACGCATGCGTCGCCCATACCGATGGTCGGTTATTTCCAGATCGGAAGAGCACACGTCTGAACTCCAGTCACACTGATATATCTCGTATGCCGTCTTCTGCTTGAAAAAAAAAAAACAAACAA
>CAJVYZ010000064.1 GCA_913009915.1 uncultured Gemmatimonadota bacterium
TTTTTTTTTTTTCAAGCAGAAGACGGCATACGAGATATATCAGTGAGACTGGAGTTCAGACGTGTGCTCTTCCGATCTTGGACGGTTACGGCTTTCTTTACACCGGTGGCGGGTCGTCGGGCTCGATTTGGCCGTCGGCCATCTTCAGTCGTAGTTGGGCCTCTTGCGTGGCGTTTGGGTCGTGGGTCACCAGTAGGACGGCGGCACCTTCGGTAGCATAGTCCCGTAGATGCTGGAGAACGATTGTGGCGTTGTCCTGGTCCAGGTTACCGGTTGGTTCATCGGCTAGGACGAGGGTCGGGTGATTGAGCAGGGCCCGAGCGAGCGCCGTTCGCTGGCGTTCGCCGGTGGAGAGTTGCGCCGGGCGATGGCGGATTCGCGTGGTGAGCCCAAACTGTTCGATGAGCTCGATCGCGCGTTGCCGCGCCGTGCTGCGGGCGGCCGCGTCGAGTCCCAGCGTGGCTGTCAAGACGTTGTCCAGGACGGTCAGGTAGGGCACCAGGTGGAACTGTTGGAAGACGAAGCCGATATGCCGCGCGCGGAAGGCAGCGCGCGCGTTGGGCGGCATGGCGTAGAGGTCTTTGTCAGCAACGACAACGTGTCCACGATCGGGACGCAGCAGACCGCCGGCGGTTAGCAGTAAGGTCGACTTGCCGCAGCCGCTGGCGCCCCGCAATGCGCCGAACTGACCGCCGGCCAGGTCGAGCGACACGTCGCGCAGGGCCTCGACCGGCGAACCGTTGGCGGGGTAGGTTTTTGATATCGAGTCGATTCGCAGGATCACGTTGGCCTCACTCGTCACGCAAGACGACTGCCGGGTCCTCGCCGACCGCCAGCATGGCGGGCAGCCAGCTGGCCAGTGCGGCCAGCAGCGGTGTGAGCAGCAGTATCCAGGTCAGCAGTTGCGGTAGAAACAGTTCGGCGACAGTTACGCTGCCAGCTTGATCGCCGGCCGTCGCATGCGCGAGCCACATGGCGGCGACGAAACCCAATGCATAGCCGAGCAGCGCGCCGAGGATGCCGAGGACCAAGGCCTTGAGGATGAACAGTGCAAAGACCTGTGACGACCGCGTGCCGACAGCGCGGAGGATGCCAATCTCCAGACGCCGGTCGCGGACGTTGACCAGTGACAGGAGTCCGACCAGCAGTGCGGCAGCGACGACGACCAGGGGGAGCAGGACCGCAGCAAGCCGTTGGAGTCTTGCCACATCGGCCTGGCCGGCCGCCTTGACGCCTTGTCGGGCCTTGGCCCGCGCAATGGCCTTGCCCGACTCCTCAATCACCTGGACCTTGTCTCCTAGCAGTGCGGAGGTTTCTGCTTCGATCGCCGCCAGCCGGTCTTCCCGGCGTGCCAGTTCATCGGGAATATCCAGCTCCGGCTCCTCTTCGGCATCGGCCCGTTTGGCCTGCTTGAGCAACTCGCGTACCTCGCGGCGCAACTGCTCTTCCAGCCGGTTCGCATAGCCCCAGCTCATCGCCTTGTGCTTGCTGGCATTGGCCTTGATCTTGGTACCGTCCAGGCTCACATTGCCCAGCCGAAACAGCCCCGTCACCTTCGCCAGCACCAGCAGCTGCACAAACAGCCCTTCCAGTTGCGGCAAAAACCGCTTGCGGAAGCTCGCAATGGTGTCATGGTCCGGATGCGTGTCCCCCGTGATGAAGCGAAACGCCACCGAATCGTAGCTCGCCTGCTCCAACTTGCGGCTGGAAAACACCCCCGTGGCGTACCCGTAGAACAGCAACGCCAGCAACAGCGCCGGGTGATAGGGTTGTTTGCCGCCGCCGCCATAACAGCGCTCCAGCTCCCTCAGGTCCAGCCGCTCCACCATATCCACCACGAAACGCGCCAGGTGCTTCTCCGGCAGCCAATCCTGCAGCGACGGCGGTAACAGGTACGCCGTGTCTCGATCAATCGCCTGAAATTTGCCTGACATGGCACGCTCGATCCATTATTGTGAATGCCCGTGTATTCTACCGGCATTGCCGGTTAAATCCGACAGACTCCTAGGCGCAAACTGGTCAAGTATGCGGATCGCGACTTCTCTCATAATGGACTGATGGTAATCACGCAGCCTCGCCGATAGCAAGGAAGTCACGGCGCACCTCAACCGGTGAACATTGACCATGAGCTTTGGCGAGCCACGGCTCGCCGCACACGATCGTTTGCTGGCGCGACGCGCGCTACCGCTTCTCGACGGTGTGACGGGTGTGCATCCCGTGAACCCCGCTCTTTTCGAGTCCCTCTGTAAAGTCATAGTCATTCTTCAGGAGGCCAAAGCTCGGGCGCCATTCAGGGCCAAGTCGTCCGGGAATCACCTTCGCCGCTCCAGCTTTGTTCGGTGTTCCGTAGTAAAGGTCGGCCTTTACGTCAGAATTCCGTCAGGGTAAAATGCCTAGACGGGGCGATAGATAAAAACATTTTAAATATTATTAGCGTATTGGAGGGGGGTGGCGCTTGTTTTCAACCGCCATGGCGGTAGCGTGTCTAGCGCGGACGGGATCAGGTCAACCAGATGCCCCGCCTCGGGGGCTCGGTCCTTCTCCCGGTGTGCCTAGTTTAAGAGGTCCGATGGACAGTGTATTCGCACTGCCCGTGGGCCTTGTCCGTCGCTGTGTTCCATGCGGTCGTCGGACGTGTCTCCGGCGGCACCGCACCGCTACCGGGTGGGCAGTCTGTGACTCCTTCTGCCAAGCGTATTGATTTTATTAATAATTCTAAAATCAGTTCCACCGTTCTGCGCACGCAGGGGAGAGGGAACGCCAAGTTCGATTTTACAGCGGCTGTTCAATGTCGCTCTATTCGGAAACCCCGAGGGCCCGATAATCCGCTGCACTTTGGCTCTTTCGCGCCCCTCATAACGATGCGCGGGTTCCGCAACGGGATCGATTGTGTTTTCTCCGGTCCGGAGCGTGTGGATGCCGTGGGCAGGACCGCTTGTGGGTAGGCCAGGCCAGAACCGGGAGGTAGGCCGCCGCATACTGCTTGCCGCCGAGTCGCTCGATACGGAGAACAGCGGGATCGGGCGGGTGGCACGGCTGATGGCCAAGGCGCTGGATGAACTGGCGCGCGAGCGGGTACTGACCGTAAGCGCGGTAAGTCTAAGCGACCGCCGGACCGGTTCCCGGGAGTGGCCGTGGGTCACGCCATGCGGGGGTCGCCGCATGGCGTATGTCTTGCGCGTACAGGGGCGCGCTCTGCGGGCCGACGCCGTTCTCTACGATTCGCTCAGCATGGCGCGCGCCCACTTCATGGGTCCGGCGCGTCGGCGGACCGCGCTGGCCTGGATGCACGGGATCGAAGCGTGGGAAGCCGCCCGTCCGACACACATCGCCGTCGCGCGGCGGGTGGATGTCCTGGTTACGAACAGCAACTTCACCCGTCGCCGAGCGGCGGCGTTGCACCCGGGGCTCGATGGTGCGCGGGTCTGCTGGCTCGGAACCGAATCCGACAGGGCTCCTACTGTTGGGCAATGCGCGGACGGGCCGCCGACGGTATTGATTCTCTCTCGCATTGACGAGCGCTCCTACAAGGGGCACCGCGAGTTGATCGAGGCGTGGCCGGCGGTGGTACGGCGGGTGCCCGAAGCGCGCCTGCTGATTGCCGGGGCGGGGCCCGGTCTCGAGGAGATCCGGCGGCTGGCGCAAGCCTCTCCTGCAGCGACCAACATCGAGTTGACAGGCTTCGTGCCTGCCGAGCGGCTTCCGACGCTTTGGGCGCGGACCTCGGTGTTCGCTATGCCGAGCCGGGGCGAGGGGTTTGGTCTGGTATACATCGAGGCCATGCGCCACGGCGTGTCCGTCATCGCCAGCCGCCAGGATGCCGGCCAGGAGATCAACGTGGACGGGGAGACGGGTTTCAACGTCGATTTGGAACATCCGGCGGAGCTGGTCGAGGCGCTGGTGGCTCTTCTCGGTGACCCGCACAAGGCGCGCACCCTGGGTGCGGCCGGGAGGCATCGCTGGCGCCAACACTTCGCTTGGGGCGCATTTCGCTCGCGCTTTTGGACCATTGTCGTCGAGGACGCGATCCCACGTGCGCGGGTTCGCGCGCGATGACCCGCGTGCTCATCTTCATCGGGCACTATCCCCCGGCGCGTCGGGTTGGAGGACCGGCGCGCTCCGCGGCCTCGATGGCCAATGGGGTGCCTGGATGCGAGTTCTACGTCTTTACCAGCGAGACCGATTTCAAGTCGAAACCGGCGCTGGAGGGTGTCATGGTGAACCGCTGGCAGGAGCGTGCCCGCGCGCAGGTGTTCTACGCTTCAGTTCGGCGGCGCCGGCTGTGGGGCTTGCGGCGCGTAATACACGAACTTTCTCCGGATGTAATCTATTTGAACGGTTTTTTTGCTCGCCGCTTCACCATACCGGTGCTGGTCCTGCGCTATCTCGGGCTCGTTCCGAGGCGGCCGGTCATCCTGGCGCCGAGGGGGGAGTTTTCCGCCGGCGCCCTCGGTTTGAAGGGCGTGCGGAAAAGCGCATATCTACGTATTGCCCGCGCGCTTGGCCTATACCGCGACGTGATTTGGCACGCCTGTAGCGCGGAGGATGTGAAGGGTATCAGACGGGTACAGGGGTCGCAGGCACGGATAGTGGAGGCAGCCAATTTTCCCCCTGTCCCTCGGCCGGAAGCGTTGGCGAGGCACATCCGCAAGGACCGAAATGGCTGTCGCCTGGTCTCTCTGGCACGAATTGCCGCCATGAAGAACCTGCTGGGGGCGCTCGAAGCTCTGGCCTATGTGCGTGCGCCAGTGACCTTCGATATTTACGGCCCGATCGAAGACCCGGAATATTGGGGTCGTTGCGAGGCGCGCATTCGTACGTTGCCGACGAACGTTACCGTGCAGTACCGCAACGCCGTGGGTCCGGACGAGACCGAAGCGCTGCTCGCCCGCTACGACGCCCTGTTCCTGCCTACGCTTGGTGAGAATTACGGCTATGCGATCGTCGAGGCCTGGGCCGCCGCAACGCCGGTGCTTCTGAGCGACCGCACCCCGTGGACGGGGCTGGAGACCGACCGGGCGGGGTGGACCGCGGCCCCGGACGATGCGGAAGGCTTCGCCAGGCATATCGACCGATTGGCAGCGATGGACGATGTCGAGCATCAGCGCTGGCGTGCCGGTGCCCTGGCCCGAGCCGAACGCCTGTCGCGGGATGAGTCGCTGGTAGCGGCCTACGCCGAATTGTTCGATACCGCCCGGGAGAAGGGGCAAGGCCGATGAACGGGGCTCCGGCGCTGCTCACGGTCATCGTCCTTACCTACGACGAGGCGATCCATTTGCCACGGCTGGTTGCCAGCTTCGCGGGCCTGCCCTGCCGCTTTCTCGTGGTGGACTCCGGAAGCACGGACGGCACGCCCGAGGTGGCGCAGGACCTCGGTGCCGAGGTGGTGTCCCATCCCTTTGAGAGCCACGCGGCGCAGTTCAACTGGGCGCTCGACACCCTGACCATCGATACCCCCTGGGTGATGCGCATGGATGCCGACGAATACATCCTGCCGGCGCTCGCTGAAGAGTTGGCCCGCGCCCTGCCGGCCGTGCCGGCTTCAGTGGGCGGATGGATGGTGCGGCGCCGGGTGTTTTTCTGGGGACGTTGGATACGCCATGGGGGCTACTATCCTACATGGCTGCTGCGGGTGTGGCGGACGGGCTCGGGTCGGATCGAGGCGCGGTTGATGGACGAGCATGTGGTCCTTTCAGAAGGTGGGACTCGGTGCCTCAAACACGATATCGTTGACGAGAACCTCAAGGGCTTGGGGCCGTGGACCGACAAACATAACCGCTATGCAGACTGCGAGGTGATTGACCTCGTGACGAAAAACACCGGACCCGACGAATCCGGCGTTCCTGTCGGGCAGGCGGGTCGGCGCCGGCGTTTGAAGTTTTCGGTCTATGCCCGCGCCCCGCTGTTTCTGCGTGCATTCCTCTATTGGGTGTATCGCTATGTCTTCCGCCTGGGCTTCCTGGATGGTGTGCCGGGCTTGGTGTTCCACTTTCTGCAGGGTTTCTGGTATCGCTTTCTGGTCGATGCCAAGCTTTACGAGCGCCGGCTGCGGGAGACTGGGACCTGGGGTGGGACGATCCGAGATCCGATGAGCGGCGGGGAACAAGGCCCACCATGACCGCTCCGATAACGGCGTCGTTAGGCGTTCGCGACTACAGGCGGTCGGGTGCCGCGACTTGCGCGGAAGGGCACGGCGGAATCGAGTCCACAGCTTGCCCGGCGCGAGGAAGGATTGCCGCCGGTTTCCCAGCCCGTGCGCCAGCGGCAGGGTGTTCCCTCCGGCAACACGATTCGGCCGCTTCCCAGACGTCGTCAACATCGAGGTAGTCGAGCATCTCTACGCCGCCCGTATCTTCGATCTGCTCGAGCCACGGGGGTGGCCACCGTATCCACTCCGTTCCACGGTTATGGTATTAGGGGTGGGAGAGCTGCGACAGAAGCCAGATCAGGCTTTTCCGAAGCCGGCCGGTGCTGCGGGTGAGCCGGCACATGCTGCCGGGTCGGATGATCGGGTCCGCCGATATGCGACTCTCGGATGCAATACGGCGAATCATCCGGCCGGCAGATGAGTAGGCGATCCCCTCCGGAAAGACTTAGCATCATCGCGGCACGTTCGCGATGTAGGCTGCAGTAAGCGATTCGATCATGTCGTCGCCTGGAATCCCGCCAGTGGTGTTGGAGGAACATCGAGAGCCGCTCGGACTTCGCATTGCCGTCGAGGAATGGCGCATCCTCTGCCGGGTGGAAGGGCAATTTATCCAGCCGCCGCGAAGCGCCAGATTGGTGTGGCAATATTTTAGGCGTGTCGGACCCGTTGCCGCGTGGAGGAAGGTTCGCTCACGGCTTGCCGAAAGGGGAAGAAACCGGAAAGTTGCAGCGATTGGGGTCGGGACTCTGATCGAGGCGCCCACGCCGACGGATTGGCCACTCGGATGTCGAGTGATTTTCTTTGCGCCCAACCATCAGGACGATATCCGGCGGATATGCCTCGATGAGCGCTTCGTGTTCCCGATCGAACGCCTGCCACCCGAGGGCCCTGTTGCGAAGGTTGCGAACGGGCTGCCGGAGGAGTTGGTTCCGTACATCGGGTGGTCGGCGTATTCGGGCGCGCCGGTTGATCGGCAGAGGGTGTTCGAGGGCCTTCAACGCCTGGTTGGTGCTCAGGCGCTCGTTCGATCCAGCGGCGGTGAGCGATCCGCGACGGACGACCTAATTGTCGAGCGTGTGCCCTTGTCGGGCGGAGGCAAGCCCTCAGGGCGTCCTTCGGCAGTGCTCTTTGGGCTCGGCAACTACGCGAAGACGCAGATCGTTCCGTGTATTTCGCGCCGGCTGGATCTCCGCTGCGTCCACGAGATCGATCCCGCACAGCTTCGCACCGCGCTCGGCTGGCGCGTAGATCTCGATACCTCACCAGAGCCCCGGAAGGACGAACACTACGACGTATGGTTTATAGCCGGCTACCATCACACCCATGCCGCACTCGCTCTTCGCGCTGTCCGGGATTCGGCCTACGCGGTGGTGGAAAAGCCCCTCGCCACCACGTGGGAACAGTATGCCGCGCTACAGGCGGTGAACGAGTCGGTTGCCGAACGCCGGATCTTCGCATGTTTCCAAAAACGATATTCAAAGCTGAATGATTGGGCGCGAATCGACCTGGCCGTGGCCCCAGGGGAGCCGGTGGACATGCATTGCATCGTCTTCGAGATACCTCTGCCGCCCTTGCATTGGTATAACTGGCCGAATTCAGGGAGCCGCATCATCTCCAACGGATGTCACTGGTTGGATTATTTTCTATTCGTGAACGGGTATTGCCGGGCGGTCGAAGCAGGGGTCTGGCGGACGTCGGGGTCCGATGTCGCGACCTTCGTGAGGTTGGAAAATGGCGCGAAACTGGTCATGAGCTTGACCGACACCGGGAGCGCGCGCCTGGGGGTGCGGGACGTGATCGAACTGCGGGCCGGGAACGTTACGGTACGCTTGACCGATGGTACCTACTATGAAGCGGAGAACACGGCTCGGGTTCTGCGTCGACGCCGCGAGAATCCAATGGCGGCGTATCGTAGGATGTATCATACGATCTGCGGGCGGATCGCCGATGGACAGCCCGGGGACGATCCCAGCACGTTGTACTCGACCAAGCTAATGCTCCAAATCGAAGACGAGCTGGAGGCGAAGCGCCCGGGCCACTGATCGCTTGCCCCCCCGGGAGGCGGAAGTTCTCGAAGTATGGCCTGAGTGGGCGGCGCCGAAGCTTGGCGCATGCGATTGCGGTCAAAAACAAAAACGGAAAGAATAGAATTCCATGAAACAGATCCTGCAAAACCTGAAGGACGGGCGCACTGAACTGGCCGACGTCCCGATCCCACACGTACGGCCCGGCTGTCTTCTTATCCGCACGACCAGATCTCTGGTGTCGGCGGGAACCGAGCGGATGTTGGTCGATTTCGGAAAGGCGAATTTCATTCAAAAAGCCCGCCAGCAGCCCGACAAGGTCAAGATGGTTCTGGATAAGGTGAAGAGCGATGGTTTGGTGCCCACCCTGGAGGCGGTGCGTAACAAGCTCGACCAGCCCCTACCCTTGGGGTACTGCAACGTTGGAGCAGTGATGGAGGTCGGCGCCGGAACGGCGGGTTTCGCGTCCGGCGATCGGTTGGCATCGAACGGCCGGCACGCGGAGGTCGTCAACGTTTCGAGGAACCTCTGCGCGAGGATTCCCGAATCCGTAAGCGACGAGGAGGCGGCATTCACGGTGATCGGGGCCATTGCCCTGCAGGGTATCCGCCTGGTTCAGCCGACGCTGGGCGAGGCGGTCGCGGTGACCGGCCTCGGCCTTATCGGTCTGGTGGCTGTACAACTGCTCAAAGCGAACGGCTGCCGGGTACTCGGAATCGATTTTGACCGCACCCGTCTGGAGTTGGCGCGGCAGTTCGGTGCCGAGGTGGTCGACCTGTCGAAAGGCGAGGATCCCGTGTCCGTAGCGGAGCGCTTTTCCCGCGGCCGTGGACTGGATGCGGTGCTAATCACGGCCTCCACGAAGAGCAGCGAGCCGGTACACCAAGCGGCCCTAATGTCGCGTAAGCGCGGGCGCATTGTGCTTGTCGGCGTGGCGGGGTTGGAGTTGTCCCGGGCCGATTTCTATGAGAAGGAATTGACGTTTCAGGTTTCCTGTTCCTACGGACCGGGCCGTTACGACCCGGCCTACGAGGAGGAAGGCTCGGACTATCCCGTCGGATTCGTGCGCTGGACCGAGCAGCGTAATTTCGAGGCGGTCCTGGACATGCTCGCCGACGGGCGCCTCGACGTAAAGCCACTCATCTCCCATCGTTTCAGTCTCCACCAAGCGGCGGAGGCGTATCAGATCGTTGCGGGACGCGACCCTTCGCTCGGGATCCTTTTGGAATACCCGCCCGCAGAGGGCGCAGTGCTGGGGGCTGCCGGAAATACGGTTCAACTCCCCGGTCGCGCTGAGAAGCGAAGAAGAACGCCTAGCGTATCGGTCGGCTTCGTCGGCGCCGGAAACTACGCGAACTCGGTGCTGATACCGGCCTTTGGGAAGGCGGGCGTTCGTCTGCGTAGCGTGGCATCCCGGGCGGGGGTG
>CAJVYZ010000065.1 GCA_913009915.1 uncultured Gemmatimonadota bacterium
CCCCTGTCCCCACCCGGCCGTCTCCCGATCTGGCACAACGGGTCCGCGGATCGCCCGCCTGCCCGCCTCGGCCAGGGGTTCTTGTGGCTCTTGCGGGACGGACGAGGGAAACGCGGCGAACGGCTCGAACAGGAGGCTGCTGGCCGGGTCTGTCACCAGGTGCGGCTTGATCGTCGCCGCATAGCCCTCCAGGACGACGGCTGGAAGGACGCGGCCAGCGGCCAGGCCGGCACGCAACCCCATAGGCATAGCTGGACATCTGTGACCGTGAAATTCCAATCCTGTATCCATGTAATCCTGTAGTGTCTCCAACATTTCGCATTCTCCTTATTTTTCGTTTGAATTTTGTCCCTACTGGATCATTTCCTTGATCTCGTCCAGTCGAGGTACCTTTCCGAAAACCTTCACCACACCGTCCACCGCAAGCGCCGGCGTATGCATGACGCCGAAGCTCATGATGTCCGGGATCTTCTCCACCTTGACGATCTCGTAATCCATCTCCAGCTCCTTGGCCGCCTGTTCTGTCCGCACCGTTAATTCCCTGCATTTAGGGCATCCGGTGCCAAGTATCTGCAACTTTTTCATTTTTTCCTCCTCATAAAACTTATGATTTTCGTCTAAAACAGCGCTCCGAAGATCAAGCCCGATATGGTTGCCATGGTCACAACCAGTCCAACGAAGACGAGGGTCTTCCTGGTTCCCATGACACTGCGTATCACCAGCATATTTGGCAGGGACAGAGCCGGTCCGGCGAGCAGCAACGCCAGGGCGGGTCCCTTTCCCATCCCGGCGCCCAGAAGACCCTGCAGGATAGGAACCTCGGTAAGTGTGGCGAAATACATGAGCGCCCCCGCCACGGAGGCGAACAGATTGGACCACAACGAGTTGCCTCCCACGGCTGAAGCCACCCAGACTGAAGGGATGACCCCCTCGTGGCCGGGACGGCCCAGAAAAAACCCGGCGGCGATGTTGGCGCTGACCCGGCCGGCCAGGGCCATGCCGGTGAGCACCGGCCCCAGTTCCATCATTATGGTCTTCCCGACCAGCGCACCGACGAAATAGGGCGGCACCGCCCCGATGAACAGCGTGGCCGACAGCAGCGCCAGCACGATACCGGTGAACAGGGCAATGAACAGCGCGATGGGGATGGAATCTACGCCTAGGCGCCGCATCTGGCCGACGACCAGGGGCGCCCAGGTCGGCACATCGGCCAGCGCCCGCCACGCATTGCGTGCGCTGAAACCAACCCGCTCGACCCAGCCAAGGAGTCCGGGGTTGCCCCGGGCCAACACATGATCCACAAGCGGAAGGTAGGGCGCGGCGAAACCGGTGTAAAGGAGACAAGACAACGGCTCCCCTCCCCGGGAGTCCCGGCCATCTTACGGATATGCGTCGAATCCTTCTGCTGTCGCTGGCCGGGCGGTTTTTCGATGGCGACCCGGACAACGACCGCGACAACATTGTGATCGTCGGCTACGCCGCCGTCCGGGGCATGGAGGCGTTTCACGTCGTCCGCGAGTGGTGCTACCCTGCCGTGCGCGAGGCCCAGGCAGACGCCATGGCAGGAACCGACCAGGTCAGCATGCGGTCTCGGGAGCCGACCTGGCGGCACGTTACCCCCTACCGAACGCCTTGGAGCGGGCCCTTACGGTAGTGGTGGCCCAGTGCCCGCCGTCCGGCCGCGCCATGTGGTTGACCTCCAAGGCGTTGCGCCACTTTACCTTGACACGGCCGAGGCACCCCGCTAGCATGTGTCGCTACCGCGGCGTCCGCATCAGCCGTAATGGTGGCATCCGCGGGGGCGTAGCTCAGTTGGGAGAGCGCGTGAATGGCATTCACGAGGTCAGGGGTTCGATCCCCCTCGCCTCCATCGCGAAGGCCGGATGAGGGGATGGGGGCCGTTGCGTGGTTCGGACGGGCCGACTAGAATCCCTCGTGCTGCGGGAATAGCTCAGTTGGTAGAGCACAACCTTGCCAAGGTTGGGGTCGCGGGTTCGAGTCCCGTTTCCCGCTCTCGCCGGCGACGCCCTTGGGGCGCTCGTTCAAAAACCGACGCGGGGTGGAGCAGTCTGGTAGCTCGCCGGGCTCATAACCCGGAGGTCGTGGGTTCAAATCCCACCCCCGCTACTTCGGGCGGTAGGGCGGTAAGGCGGAAGGGCGGTACGAAGAGGGCCACCTCTTCCCTACCGCCATACCGCCCTACCGCCCTACCGCCGTTCAGGGGCGGTTAGCTCAGCTGGTTAGAGCGCTACGTTGACATCGTAGAGGTCACAAGTTCGAATCTTGTACCGCCCATGACCCACGGCCCCAACGCAAAAAAGGATCCGCTCGCGGATCCTTTTTACGTTGGCAAACACCGGGCACGTCAGGCGTCGGCCGCCTTGGCGCCGCGCTGGATGGCTTCGAGCACTCGATCCTTGAGCGAGGGCGGCAACTGAATGCGGCTGAGTTTGGCTTTGAGATCGGCTAGAATGTCCGCCTCGAATTCGAACACGGAGGCGCACTTGGCGCAATCGAACAGATGGGCCGCCACGGCATCGTGCTCCGCCGGCGACAGCTCCCGGTCGACGTAATCGTTCAACCTCAGGAAAGCCTCGTGGCAGGAAAGAGCGTGCTGCACCATGTTACTCCTCCCCTTCCTTGCTGACGACCCCCGCCTCGAGGGCAACATCCCACAGGCGCCGTTGCAGAAGCTTGCGGCCGCGGTGCAGCCGGGATCGGACCGTTCCGACCGGGATGTCCAACACGCGGGCAATATCCTGGTAGGCCATGTCCTCCTCGAAGTACATCGATGACACCACGCGATATTCCTCAGGCAGGTCGTTGAGCGCCTCGGTGATCCGCTCCGTCGTGATCGTGGTCATGAGCGCTTGTACCGGATCATTATTCCGGGTATGGAGACCCGCCTCCACGGTCCGCTGGTAGAGATAGGCCTCCGGGGTATCGTCCAGGTCGACCTGCTCACCCTGCCGCTTCTGCCGGCGGTACTTGGAGTAAAAGGCGTTGGTCATGACCCGGAAGAACCACGCCTTGAAATTCGTGCCGGTCTGGAAGGTCCTGAAACCCTTGGCCGCCAGGAAGGCCGCCTCCTGCACCAGATCTTCGGCATCGGCCGGGTTACCCGTCAACCGCAGAGCTACGCGGTAGGCCGATTCCAGCAGCGGCGGGAGCAGTTGGTCGAGTGTCGGGGGTTCGTCGGCTGTCAAACCGTCACCGGTCACTCCGCCCCCGGATCGATAGTCGGTCATGACGCATAAAGTGACTGAGTCATCCGGTTGCCGCAACCATACCAGGCGCATCAGTAACGTCCCGGCCGCCGGACGGGTTCCAGGTTCCCGAGGGAACTGCCGCTGGTCGCAACAAGTTGCTAGAGTGGGGAGCGTTCCCTACCGGAAGCACCCAACCCAGTCCCAGGGCCCGCCTTGCTAGATAAGCTTGCGACCGCCATCGTGACGACGTCGACCGTCTACCTGGCCATCGGTATCGTCCTCGCTCCGGTGATCGCCTTCCGGGGCGTGCGCCGCATCGACGCGGCCGCCCGGGACGGCACCAGAGGGTTTCGATTCCTCATCATGCCCGGCATCGCCATACTGTGGCCGCTGCTGCTGATCCGGGTCGTCCGGGGCGGTCCGCCGCCGGAGGAACGCAACGCCCACCGGGACGCCGCCCGGCGAGGAACATCGCCGTGAACCGGGCCCTTCGCCGCCGGCACCGGTGGATGGTTGCCGCGGTGGGTCTCGCCGGCGCGGCCCTGCTGGCGGCAGCGCTCCGTGAGCGTGCCCGGATGGCCCCAGCCCCAGTGAGCGACCTGTCCGTGCTGGCCCCGTCCGCAGGCCCGCCCACCGGCGCCCTCATCCTCGACCGAGTGTTCTCCCCGGATTCGCTGCTGGATATCGCCCTCTGGTCCAGTACGGAGAACTCGAGCCGCGTCTTCGTGGGCCTCAGAGCCCGGGGCCCACTCCCCTACCCATCGGGCCAAGTGTACTACCGGCCGCCCGGCACCCCGGCCGAGGAGGCGACGCTGCTCGGACCGCTGACCGGAAGGCGGTGGGCCTGGTTCGCGCTGCCCGATGGGCCTCGCGTGGGCGAGGTGATCATCTACAGTCCGGGTTTCGGAACGGCCACCGACAGCGGGCCCCTGCCGCCGCTGGCCCGGGCCAGTGGAGGCGACCGATGAGCGTCTCCTATCAGGCGGTCGGGTGGAACCGGCAGAAGAAGATCTACGACGGCGTGATGCTCGCGGGAAGCGTTTCCTTTCTTGCGGTCTTCTCCCTGGTCTCGTGGGCCACCCAGCCGGCGCTAACCGTCGAGACCGCACTCATCCGGGCCTTCGGGAGCCTGGCGTTGGTATTGCTGCACGTGCTCCTGGTCATCGGCCCCCTGGCGCGGCTCGATCGCCGGTTCCTCCCGCTGCTGTACAACCGCCGTCACCTCGGCGTCATGATGTTCCTGTTCGCCTTGGCTCACGGTACCTTCGCCATCTTCCAGTTCCATAGCCTGGGCAACGTCCACCCGCTGGTGAGCGTACTCACGGGTGACGGGAGCTACGATTCCCTGGGCCGATTCCCGTTCCAGCCGTGGGGCCTGGCGGCCCTCACCATCCTGCTGGTCATGGCGGCCACCAGCCACGACTTCTGGCTGGCCAACCTGACGCCGCCCGTGTGGAAGACCATCCACATGCTGGTCTACCTGGCCTATGGGCTGCTCATCGCTCATGTTGGGTTCGGGGTGCTCCAGTCCGCGGTGAGCCCGCTCTGCGCCGTGGCCGTTGCCGGCGGATTCCTGCTGGTCGTGGGACTCCACCTGGCGGCCGGTTGGCGCGGCATTGCCCTCGATCGAGATGTGGCGATCGGGAGCGTGGACGGTTTCGTGGATGTCTGCGCCGTGGGCGAAATCCCCAACGATCGGGCCCGGATCGCCACCATCGCCGGAGAACGAGTTGCCATCTTCCGGTATGACGGGAAGATTTCGGCGGTGTCCAACGTGTGCCAGCACCAGAACGGGCCGCTGGGAGAGGGTCGCATCATCGATGGCTGCATCACCTGTCCGTGGCATGGGTTCCAGTATCTGCCCGACAGCGGGCGCGCCCCGGAGCCATTCGAGGACCGGATCCCTACCTTCGACGTCCGCCTGGTCGGAGACCGCGTCCTGGTCGGGGTGCAGCCACATCCACCGGGGACCCTGGTGGCCCCGGCGATAATTCCCTCCCACCTCCGAGAGGCAAACACTGGCCACTCCGACTGACGACGAATTCTATGTGGGGTATCTGGACCGAGCGCCCAGCGGCCTGGGACGGTTTGTGCGGCGCATCGCCGCCGGCCTGGTGGTAGGCGGGGTCGGCTTGGCCATCGCGCTGGCACTGGGTCACAGCCAACTGCAACCGGCCACCTTCGAGTTCGGCCACACCCGGACGTTCCGGGGAACGGTGGACCTCACGCCCTACCCCAGCCTGAGGCTATCGCTTCCTGGAACTTCGCGGGCTGGTGGCGGCGTTACCAGGCTGATGCTCGTGGGCCAGGGAAAGCACGGCGCCGGACCACAACTGGCTGAGCACGCCCATCGATCGGTGCAGCTCGAAGGCACGCTGATATACCGGGACGGCAACACAGTGGTCGAGCTGTCGCAGCAGGCGGTGCGCCCGGACGAATCGGAGCCGATACCGCCGAGCCAACCCGAACTCCTGGGTGCCGTGACGCTACGGGGCGAGATCGTGGACGCCAAGTGCCACCTCGGCGCCATGATTCCGGGGACCGGCACCGTCCACCGGGCGTGTGCCGTGCGGTGTCTGAGCGGCGGTATTCCGCCGATGCTGTCGGTCACCGACGGCGCTGGAGCCCGCGCCAACGTGTGGCTCACCGGTCCCGGCGGCTCGCCGGTTGCCGAATCGCTCCTTTCCCTCGTGGCGGAACCCGTCGAGGTGTCCGGCCAACTGATGGTCTTCGACGACCAGCTCGTCCTCGAGGTCGACCCTGCCACCGTCACCTGGATCCACTGACCGCATGTCTGCCACGCCCAGTTCCGGTCACAGCCCGCGCGACAACAGCCAGTCCTGGGCGACGATCGACTATCCCCCTGCCCCTGAGGCGTTGCCGGACACGGAGGCCAAGTCGGGCGCCTACACGCTGGAGTTCGCCCAAACCGAACGGGAACTCGACGACATCCTGCGACTGCGGTTCGAGGTATTCAACCTCGAACTGGGCGAGGGACTCAACGAATCGTACATCACGGGGCGCGACGAAGACGATCTCGACCGGGTGTTCCATCACCTTCTCATCCGCTCATCCAGGACCGGCGAGGTGGTTGGTACCTACCGTATGCAGACCAGAGCCATGGCCGAACGGCACGCCGGCTTCTACTCCGCCGGGGAGTTCAACCTCGAAGGGCTCCCCGAGGACATTCTCGACCAGGCGGTGGAAATCGGCCGCGCCTGCGTGGCCAAGGACCATCGTAACGGCCGGGTGCTGCATCTGCTGTGGAAGGGGCTGGCGAGTTACCTGACGTGGAACGACAAGCGCTACCTGTTCGGCTGTTGCTCCCTGACGAGCCAGGACCGGGCGCTGGGCGCCCGGGTGCATGCCTACCTCCTGCGCGAGGGCTATTCCTGGCCGGCGGGCCTGATTACTCCGCTCCCGGAGCTGGCCTGCCCCGCCGGCGACGCTGATGACCCATCGGCGGAAGAGGTCCATATCCCTGCGCTGTTCCAGAGCTACCTCAACCTCGGCGCAACGGTGTGCGGGCCTCCGGCCATCGACACGCTGTTCAAGACGATCGACTTCCTGGTCCTGTTCGACAAGACCAAACTGAGTGCCAGAGTCTACCGAAGTTTCTTCGCTTGATCCGCTGACAGGGGATCCGGCCGGCGTCACCGGCGCCCCGACGGGACGTCGCCTCCTCCGCACCACCCTGGTCGCGGCGTGGACGGCGTGGTGGTCTCTGGTGTGGGGAACAGCGGCCTTGCTGCTGCTGCCGTTGCAACAGTGGAAGCGGCGCTGGCGCATCTGGTGCCTCCGGCAGTGGGCCCGGGGGATCACCGCCATCCTGCACGTCGACATCGTCTCGGACGGGCCCATCCCCCGCGCCGGACCGTTGGTGCTGGTCACGAACCATTTGAGTTACCTCGACGTTATCATCCTGGCTCAACTGGTGGGGGCCGTGTTCGTCGCCAAGCGGGAGGTGCGCAGCTGGCCCGTATGGGGCGTGCTCTCCCGGGCCATGGAGACCATTTACATCGACCGGGGCCGTCGGCGCGACACCCTGAGGGTATCGGACGCAATCGAGCGGGCCCTGCACCGGGGCGAGAATGTGGTGATATTTCCGGAAGGGACCAGCACCGACGGCAGCGCCGTGGGACCGTTCCGGTCGAGCCTGCTGGAGGCCGCGGCCCGCACCGGGCGGGCGGTGCACTACGCCAGCCTGAGTTATCGAACGAGCCCTGACGATCCGCCGGCTCGCCTGGCGGTGTGCTGGTGGGGAGACATGGAATTCGCTCCCCACTTCTGGGCGCTGTGCGGCATCACCCAAATCGAAGCCTCGGTCCGATTCGGTGACGAACCGGTTCGCGCCGAAAACCGAAAGCAGCTGGCGCAATCGCTGCACCAGGCGGTGACGAATCACTTTACGCCAGTGACCAACAAGGAACAGGCATGATACGACAGACGGGACATATCGCCGACAACGTCGACCTCATCCGGCAGGGTATCGCCGTCTTGGCCGTCGTGGGCCCGGACGCCTACCGTGGCGAAGGGGGCACCGACGCGGCATCGCCCATCGGGGCGCACTTCCGCCACGTGCTCGACCACTACCTCGCGTTTCTCGACGGATTGTCCACCGGCGTGCTCAACTACGATGTCCGCCAACGGGACTCGCTGGTCGAACGCGACACCGCGGCGGCCGCCCGCGCCGCCGAGGACATCGTGGTCCGGATGGAGAAAATCCCCGACCTGCAACTATCACAGTCCATCCGGGTCAGCGCCAACGTCATCGAGGACGGCAAGTCGGTGGTCGATTGGAGCGGCTCCACAGTGCAGCGGGAGTTGATGTACCTCCTGAGCCACACGGTCCACCACTACGCCATCATCCGGCTGCTGGCAACGCAGGCCGGGGTCGAACTCGATGCCGACTTCGGCGTGGCACCCTCCACCATCGCCCACCGGCGCCTCCACGAGGCATGTGCACCGTCAGCTGGCTGAGCCGCCCACAGGGCGGGGGCGACTATGAGGTGTTCTTCAACCGCGACGAACAACCCACCCGACCAACGACGGGACCCGAGCGTTCCGTCACCGAGGCGGTACCGTACCTGGCGCCGCGGGACGTGGAGGCGGGTGGGACCTGGATCGCGGTCAACGCGTTCGGTGTAACCGTCAGCATGACCAACCAGTACCCCCAGCCGGCGCCCGCGCCACCGGCCGACCCCGTCAGCAGAGGACTGCTGCTGGCGTCGCTGGTCGACGCCGCGTCGCTGGCCGACGTCGAGCAGCGGGTAGGCCGGCTTCGGCTAGAGCGCTACCGGCCCTTTGCTATCGCCGCGTTCGACGCGGCCGGACCACCGATGAGCATCAAGTGGGACGGGTCGTCCCTGACCAGCGAACGCCATCCGGAACCGGGGTTCGTCCTGACCAGTTCGGGGGCGGTCCCACCCCGGTTGGAAGAAACCCGAAGAGCGGTATTCGCCGAGGCAATGGAGCGTAACGGGTTGACGGCAGCCACGCTGTCCCAGGTGCACCGGAGCCACCGCCCCGAGCGGGGTCCGCTGTCGGTTTGCATGCACCGGCCCGAAGCGGCGACGGTGAGTTACTGTCACATCATCGTAGACCAGGTGCCGGGCGACATCGTGTTCCGCTACGCGCCGGGTCCGCCGTGCACCACCCCCGTGCAGGCACCACTCTCCCTCCCCCGAGTCGACCGGCTGGCACCAACCTAGTGGCCGCGGTACCATCTTCACCCATGTCCACCGTGGTATCTCCCCGCCGGCGCCGCTGGGGCCGTTGGGCGTTGCTCGCCTATCTGGCCGCGTTGGCCGCGTCACACGTAGTTCGCCGATCGGCCGGCGAAGAGCCCGTCCCCGAGCCGCGCCAAGTCAGCTACGTGTCGCCGGTGCGGGGACACGAAACCCTGCCCGGGACGGTCAGGTTCAGCTACCTCGAGTGGGGGGGGGGCGCGACCGGCCGGCCGGTGGTGGTGCTGCTGCACGGCAGCCCGGGGTCGGCCGGGGTCATGGCGGGCCTGGGTGATCTCCTCGGTAGCGAGTACCGAGTCATCGCCCCGGACCTCCCGGGGTTCGGCTTCTCGACCGAAGGCATCCCCGACTACAGCGTGGTGGCGCACGCCACCTACGTCAGCCAACTGCTCGACACGCTGGGCGTGAGCCGGGCGCACTTCGTCGGCTTCAGCATGGGTGGCGGCGTGGCGCTCGAAGTGGCCGATGCCGACCCTGACCGGGTCCAGTCCATCACCCTGCTTTCCGCCATTGGGGTCCAAGAGCTGGAACTGCTCGGCGACTATCATCTCAACCACGCCATCCACGGGCTGCAACTCGGCGCCTTGTGGTTCCTCTATGAGGCGGTGCCCCACTT
>CAJVYZ010000066.1 GCA_913009915.1 uncultured Gemmatimonadota bacterium
CTTTTCCAGGAGCACGGTGCCCATGGTTGAACCCGGCAATCCAGCCCCTCCGTTCACACTCCCCAGCGGAGATGGAGACACGGTGGCGCTTTCCGATCTGCACGGCCGGCAGGTGGTGCTTTATTTCTATCCGAAAGACGATACCCCCGGCTGTACCACACAGGCTTGTGACTTTCGGGATTCATGGCGGGCCATCCAGGAGGCCGGCGCCGTAGTACTGGGTGTATCGCCCGACGGGCCGGCTTCCCATGCACGATTTGCCCAGAAGTTCCAGCTGCCGTTTCCCTTGCTGGCCGACGAGGATCACGCGGTCGCCGAGGCGTACGGCGCCTGGGGCGAGAAATCGATGTATGGCAGGACCTATATGGGCATCATCCGGTCGACGGTGATCATCGACGGTGAGGGTATCGTGTCGCACGTCTTCCCCGGGGTGCGCCCCAAGGGGCACGCCGCCAAGGTCCTGGCGGCGCTGAGGGAATGAGTCCGTAGAGTTACGGATATCGTCCGTAGCCGGGCGGTTGCTTCGAGGGTCCCGAACGCCTAGCCTTTATGGCTCCCCGTCGAAGCCTGGTTGGAGTTTCCCTAGCTGGAGGTCGTCATCCGTAATCTCATCGTTCCCGTGCTGGTGGTCGCGGCAGCCTGTACGCCGCAGCCCGAGGCCCAGGAAACCGTCGGCGCCGTCTTCATCGAGCCTGAACCCACCGAAACGCACCTGGGACGGATCCAGCAACTGACCTTCAGCGGCAACAACGCGGAGTCGTATTTTTCGCGATCCGGTGAGCAGTTGATCTTCCAGCGCCAGGAACAGCTCGGCACCGGCTGCGACCAACAATACATCATCAACATCGACGGCAGCGGGATGCGGCGGGTCTCCAACGGCTTCGGCCGGACCACCTGCGGTTACTTCATCGAAGACGACGAGCGGATTGTCTACAGCTCTTCCTTCCAGCACGACGAGGCCTGTCCCGCCAGGCCGGATTTCTCCAAGGGCTATGTCTGGCCGATCGGCAACTTCGAGATCTACTCGTCCAAGCCCGACGGCACCGATCTGATCCAGTTGACCGACAACGGGACATACAACGCCGAGTCAACGCTCTCACCGGACGGCACCCGGCTAATCTTCACCAGCACCATGGATGGCGACCTCGATCTCTACACCATGAACCTGGACGGCTCCGACGTCCGGCGGATCACCACTCGCATAGGGTACGACGGGGGGGCGTTCTACTCCCCCGACGGTAGCGAGATCGTATGGCGCGCCATGTACCCCCAGACGGCCCAGGACACGGCCGACTACCTGAATCTGTTGGAGGAACGGCTGGTTCGGCCCTCGAACCTGGAATTGTGGCTGGCCGACGCCGATGGTAGTAACGCCAAGCAGATCACCAACTTGGGCAGCGCGAACTTCGCTCCGTTCTTCCACCCCGGCGGCGACAAGATCATATTCTCCTCCAACCACGTAACTGGTGGCAGGACGTTCGACCTGTTCATGATCAACCTAGACGGCACCGGTTTGGAGCAAATCACCGACCGGGCGGATTTCGACGCGTTCCCCATGTTCAGCCCCGACGGTTCGAAACTGGCCTGGGCCTCGAACCGTAACGGACGGGAAGAAGGGGAAACCAACATCTTCATCGCCGAGTGGGTGGACTGACCTTGGGCGGCAATGGTTGAGGGTATGAGTAAGGACAAGAAACAAGCTCCGGCGTCGTCGCGATCGTTCATGGCCTGGATTTGGGACTGGGCCAAGTCGATAGCCGTGGCGCTCGTCGTCTGGTTCATGCTGCGGACATTTTTGGTGGAGGCGTTCCGGATTCCGTCGGGGAGCATGGAGCAGACGCTGCTCATCGGCGATTTTCTCTTCGTCAACAAGGCCCTCTACGGCGCCGAGGTCCCCCTGATCCACAAGCGCCTGCCGGCGTTTCGCGAACCCCGTCGAAGCGAGATCATCGTCTTCGATTCGGTGGAGGAAGACATCAAAGTGGTCAAGCGGTTGATCGGTATGCCGGGTGACACCCTTGCCATGGAAGCGGGCCAATTGATCCGCAACGGTATACGCGTACCGGAGCCATACGTCATCCATGCCGATCCGCTCCCGTCGGCCGACCCCCTCCTGCGTCAGCGCATGCGGCAGTGGCAGGTCCGGTACCTGGTCGATCGGGATCCCGACACCTACCGCCCTGATATCCAGGACTGGGGGCCCATCGAGGTGCCGCCGGACTCCTATTTCGTCATGGGAGACAGCCGGGACAACTCCCACGACAGCCGTGTGTGGGGCTTTCTCCCGCGAGCCAACGTGCGCGGAACACCCATGGTGGTGTACTTCAGCTACGACCAGACCAGTTGGCGCCCCTTGCCGTTTATTACCGAAGTGCGCTGGGGGCGGTTGTTCTCGAAACCACACTAGACCGCGACCCATCGAAAAAAGCTACCAGCCCCGGCGGCATTAGCTGTCCGGGGCTCCATGCTCATGGGGAACGACCAGCCGTTCAGCCCTGAACGCCAGGAAGAGGGCGATGAGCGCCATGAGCGAGGCAATCATGAACGGCGCGCGGACGCCTCCCAAGCCACTCACCACACCGAAGGCCACCGGTCCCAGGATTCGGGCCGTCGATGCTGTGCTCTGCAGCAGCCCCAGCGCTCGTCCCTGCTCGTGCGGGTCCGTCACCCGCGAGACGAACCCGGCCACGGTCGGCGTCACCAGACCGGTGCCCACGGCCACAAAGAACAGGCTGGTCAGCAGGGCCGGCACCAGCCACGCGGGCGACTCACCCACGGTCAGCGGGAGGGAACCCAGGCCGATGGCCAGCGACAGGCTTCCCAGCACCATCAACCTGATCTCACCCAGCCGGGGCACCAGCCATCCGACGACCCCGCCCTGGATTACTGCCGTGATCAGGCCGATGTAGACGAACAGGTAGGCGATCTCCTCACGCCCGTAGCCAAGGACGCGTTCGCCGAACAGGGTGAAGAAGGCGTACATCACCGAGAACGCGAGAGTCTCGAACAGGATGACGCCGAACGGCATCGTCAGCCGGCGCCAGTCGAGACCGGTGGGATGTGTGGTCGCGGTCCGATGGACCCTGGTTTCCGGGAGCAGCACCACTGCGAACAGCCAGTTGACGCCCGTGAGGGCCGCAGCCATGTAGCCCGGAGCGGCATCGCCCAGACGGCTGGTGATGCCGGCCAACGCCGGTCCCACGATGAAGGCCAGGCCGAAGCTGGCCCCGATGAGCCCCATCACCTGGGAGCGCCGATGGGGAGGGGAGCCGTCGGCGAGAGACGCCTGTGCCACGTTGACCGTGGCCCCAGTTGCCCCGGCGATGAGCCGTGACACCAGGAGCAGCGTGAAGGTATGCGCCCAGGCGAACAACAGGTACGAGAAGGCACTCCCGATGAGGCCGATGAGGATGACGGGACGGCGCCCGATCCGGTCGCTCACCCGGCCCCACCACGGCGCCAGCAGGAGTTGCACCAGGGAGTAGCTCGCCACCAGTACGCCGATGGCGAAATCGCTTCCTCCGTAGCGCGAGCCGTAGCTTGGTAACAGGGGGAGCACGATGGCAAACCCCACCAGGTCGACGAACACGGTTCCGATGACCAGTGCTTTGACTGACCGGGACATACTGGTTGAAGCGAGCGGCATGTGTAATGACTATCGCGGCGAGGGATACGAGTTGTGCGTCAGGAAGCGAAACTCGGTGAGTCAAAGCTCCGGGAGGAGTGATTCATCTCCCATAGGGAGAATGTACTTGGCGTTCCGATCGCACGAAGTGCAGTGTAAGGTAATCCGGCTCCCGTTGCCCTTGGAGCTCCGCTTCGGCGTCCGCTCGATGGTGGCGGCGCCACAGGACGGGCAGACGAGGTCCGCCCGCTCTCGATCGGCGGATATCAGGGCTAAGGCCTCCGGCGCCCGGTACTCCTTGATTCCCTTACGACCCATGTGGCGGGCCTCTCCGGCGACGGGGAACAGTGGACTTTCCGCCCCACTTTGCCATTTTGCAATCTACCGGGCCAAGTAGACCTGGTCTAGAGAGAGTTCTGGGCCGGGCGGGCCATCGTCGCGCCCACGTCGAGGAATTTCCACCATGACCTACCGCCGTTCACTCCTGCTCGCGCTGTCCCTGGCCCTCTTTAACGTGGGCCCGATCGCCGCGCAGAAGGTCCATCAGGTCGAGATTGAAGGGGACCGGGACCAGGGCCGGTTTCGCTTCGATCCCGCGCGGATCACGGTCGCGCCGGGCGACATCGTCCGCTTCGTGGTGCGGTCCGGCCAACCCCACAGCGTCGTCTTCGACAGTACCGGTCTGGCACCGGGCGACATATCGGCGCTGAACGACGCCCTTCCCGAGAGGATGAGCCTGCTGAGCGGTCCAATCCTCACCGAGGAGGGGCAGGTATTCGAGATCAGGATCCCTCGGCTATCGCCCGGGACCTACCGGTTCTACTGCCTGCCACACCGAGCCTACCGGGCCGAAGGAGTGATGGTCGTCGAAGGGCGATGATCGCCCCACGGGGTCCCTTACCGGGGAGAACCCCAACAATGGGAAAACTCCCGGAAACGACTGCCGTCATCGTCGATTCAGGTGCCTGAAGCCGCCGTGACCCCGGGTCTCTAAAGGGGTGCCAATGGTGACCGGAGTAGAGTACGATGTCGATTTATTCGGGTGACATTCGGGGTTGTTATAGCTACTACTAACATCACCTGTTTGGAATAACCCCGTTTTCCGGAAAGCCGCTTGACTGGCATGGGGGCGAATTAGTACGTTGCCGCCCATCCGACGGCTCTTCTAGGAGGGAACCGTGGTTTCAGAGCTTGGCGGCGCCCAGATGTCGACCCTGCTGGAAAGTCTCCCCGGCATTGCTAACGTACTTCGGAGTCCGGTGGCGGATGCCCTGGTTGGCCTGATCCGGGCCGGCGCCGGCATCGGCGATTTCTCGGTCGAAGACGCCGAGGAAATGGTTCGCTATGCTACCAGGCGGGGCCTGCTCGATCCTGAGGAGGGAGAGCGGGTGCTCGACGATGTCCATCAGGTCCAGAAAACGAAGAGCAGCCGTGGCTCCAAGAAGACCAAGGCTGCCAAGACATCCCGTTCCGCCAAGGCGGCTCCCACCCGCAAGAAGTAGCCCCCGGGCTCGCTACTCAGTCCTGAACTGCTCCACCAGTTGGGCCAGCCGGTGAGCCCCCTGGAGGAGTTGTCCCGCCGCCGCCGCCATCTCTTCCGTCGATGCGCTTTGCTGCTCCGCCGCGGCCGAGACTTCTTCACTGGCTGAAGCGTGTTCGCTGGCCGCCGCGGAGACCTCACTGGTGCGCATGGTCAGCTGGTCGACTACGGCACGATTTTCCTCGGCCGAAGTGGTCACCCGCTGCGCCGAGTCACGTATCTGCTCCACGGATTGGGCGATGCTGTCCAGCGCTCCCGCAGCCGCCTGGGCCACCGTTTCGACGCCGCGGACCTTGTCGCTGCCAACCCGCATGGTATCGGCGACTTCCTTGACCTGCTGGCGGATGTGATTGACGGTCTTGGTGACTTCCTCCGCGGCACGAGCGCTGGAGTCGGCCAGGTTGCGGACTTCATCCGCAACGACGGCAAACCCGCGGCCGTGCTCTCCTGCCCGAGCCGCTTCGATGGCCGCGTTCAACGCCAGCAGGTTGGTTTGGGAACTGATCTGCTTGATCAAGTCCACGAACTCGGTAATGGATTCGGACAGTCGGTTGAGATCGTTGACCTGTTCGGTCGTTCCCTGAACGAATTCGCGCACGTCGAGGAGGGCCTGGCTTGCGGCCGACACATCGGTGTGGTGCTGACCCGCGAGTTCCTGCACTGTGCGTCCGAGCGTGGCGAGTTGGCTGGCCTCCTCGACGTTTTCTTGGGAGGATTGCTTGATCTGCTCGAGCATCTGGTCGGCTGCGCTCATTCCCTGCACTTGTTGTTCGGCGCTGGTCGATACCTTGACCATGGCGGTGGAGATCTCCCCACTGGACGCGGCCAGCTCTTCGCTCATGGCCGAGAAGTCGCCCGCGCTCGATGAAATCTGACTGGATTCGGTCCTGACGGCCGCAACCAAATTGCGCAGCCGTTCACTCATGGTGTTCATGGATTCGGCCAGCGGTTCGATCTCCATCGGCAGGGCACCGATCTGCATCGGGCGCAGGTCTCCCGCGCCGAACCGCTCCGCCGCAGTGGACAGCCGGCTGAGATCGCGCGATACGGACCGCACGGTCGATACCGTCAGCAGAACCCCGATGAGGACAACGACCAGGAAGCCGAGGCCCATGTAGAGTTGGCGTTGGCGGGCGGCCTCTTGTAATTCCGCCGCCCGGGCCGTGGCAGCCTGGCTGCGGGTATGAGCCAATGACTGCAGTTCCATGAGGAGCGTGTCCGTCGGCGGGCGAGCGGTCTCGGCCTTGGCGAGCGCCTCGCCTGGGCGGCGGAGATCCGCCAGCGCATGGGCCAGGGAATACACTACCTCGATGTTGGCCTGCCCCGCCGCGATCCGGTTGATGGTCAACCGTTCCTCAATAGGAATTCCCCGGAGGGCACGGAACTGGCTCTGGTAGAAGTAGGCGGAATCTCCGCTGGCCAGGAAATTGGCGCGAGCTCTGTTGGTTGGCGACAACAAATACTGTTCCGCCGCCCGGATCTCGTTCATGATAGACCTGACCAGCCCGCTGCTGGCAACCTGGCTCTCGCCGAGCAGCCGCATTTCCTGGTGGACTACCTCGCTCAGGTTGATGCTCTCCCGTACGGCCTGGTAGGCGATGAACCCGGTGAGGAGGATCAAGACGGCCATGCCGCGGCCGATGCGGATGCGGAGACTGTTGAAGAACCTCACTCGTCTTCCCCCGCCAGTTCCACCGCCCCATTACGGACTACTCCGACATAGACGACTGGCGCGGTCACGTCGCCGTTGGCGTCGAATCCGATGGTGCCGAGGACGCCCTGGAACGCCGGTCGGCTGGTGCCCACTGCGGCAATGGCATCCCGGATCGCTGTCCGGTCGGTTCCGACCTCCGCGATTGCCTGACTCACGAGATAGACGGCGTCGTAGGCGCCGGCAGCCGACAGGTTAGGCGGGGCCTGGCCGGGATAGGCGAGCGACCATGACTCGACGAACTGGTTGTTCCTGGGGGTGTCTATCAGCGACATGTACGCCGCTGTGACGTAGGTCCCTTCGGCCAGGGCGCCCTGTCTCTCGATACGCTCGATGCCGTCGCCCCCCATGAATGGTATGGTGATGCCCCGGCTACGCGCTTCAGCCAGGATGTACTCCGCTTCATCGAGATACCCTGCCAGGACGATGAACTCGGCTCTCCCGCTCCGGGCGATGCGGTCGAGGTATGGCCCCACGTCCGGGGCGACCCGAGGTAGGGGTCGGCGGTGAGGATCTGTCCATCCAGGGCGACGAATTCCGTCGTGAATGATTGTCGCACCCCGCGGCCGTAGTCGTCATTGCCATAGAGCACCACACCGCGCTGGTAGCCGAGCCCGTCACGAGCCCACCGGGCCAGGGCACCACCGTGGGCCAGATCGCTGGGGCACATCCTGAACGTGTAGCGGCCGGCGCGGCTTACGGCCGGGGCCGAGGCGGTTGGCGAGATCTGTACCACCGGATTGGCCCCGCCGTTGTAGACCGGTGCCGCAGCCAAAGTCAGTCCGGAGAACCCGTTGCCGAGAACGGCGACGATGCCGGCGTCGTTGTACAACTCCGTCGCCACCACCACCGCGGAATCCGGGTCCTCGCGATCGTCGCGCTCGACCAACTCCAATAGCCGGCCGTTGATGCCACCCTTGGCGTTGATCTCCTGGACCGCCAACCTGGCACCATCGAGCATCGGCGCCATGTTGACGTCCGTAAAATTGGCCGAAACCCCGATCTTGATGGGGCCGGTCTCTTGGGCGCAGGCGCCGGCGAGTATCAACCCGCTGCACAGTGCCGGTAGCAGGGCACCACCAGCTGCACGGAGCCAACCATGTGTGACAGGGACCACTCTTGCTCCTCGTCGAGGATCGCGCAGCCGACCGCCGGTCACCTTCGTGTGACCGGAGCGGAGATGATCCGATGTATGACTGAGATAGGCTGTGCCCCTAAGAGTCCATCTAGGTTAGTAAGCCGTCTTGGGGATGGCAATCCCCGCCAGTCAGGGGACCGCGGCGTCTTCTCGATGGCCCCAACCGTCCAGCAGCGGGCCGTCGACTAACGACACCGACGCCGCAGTGGAGTCGGTGAATTTGCGCCACGTCAGGCGCAGCATCTGACGGTGGCGGATCCATTGGAGCATCGACTGCGATCCTTGCTGCACCACGTCTGTCTCGCCGTAGGCCGATACCAGGGAGGATCTCCACGCCTGAAATTGGACCGGTGACACCGGCCCCGAAATGGTGAGGATCGCCACCAGACTGTCCCGGGCGGAGAGCCACAGGTCTACCGGATCGGACGTAATGGGGTCGAGAAAAGTGGAACGGCAATCCATGACGCCCCGATCTACTGTGGACCGTTCACAGGCGAGGGCCGTGCCCGAGAGATCGCCCACCCGCTCGGAGGCGGCGTCCAGCGAAATACCGGCTCGAAAGCCGAAGAACCGTAGGCTCGGCAGGCGTGTCCAGCTCGGCGTCTGAGCTGCGACGGAGGGCGCGGCGACGAGGACGGCGATCCACCACAGCCACGCCGGCGGACCAGCTATGAAAGTACCAGGCCGCATGTACGTAATTCGTGGTCGAGGAGCCAGCGCTTGCGCTTCAGGCCACCGCCATACCCGACCAGATCACCATGCTTGCCCACCACACGATGACACGGGATACAGATGCTGAGTGGGTTGGCGGAGATGATCTGCCCGGCCCGGCGTGGGTGTTGCCCACTGCCCCGGGCGATGTCCTCATAGCTGCGAGTTTCGCCGAGGGGGATGGTGCACAGGAGGCGCCACACGGTCTCGCTGGCCAGATCAGCTCGGAAGAAGTCGGCCAGGTGCGCCGGATAGGCGAACGGTCGCGGGCGGCCCCGGAAGTAAGCCTCGAGCCACCGCTCGAGTTGGGGACAAGGGCCAACCTCGATACTGATGCCGGGGCGTCCCTGGCGCAGCCGCTCGGCCCAATTGGTCCCTCGACTGCTGGCGGCGTACTCGACCACCAGTGGCCCACTGGCACATTCCACCAGCGTCAGTGCCCCCATGGGCGAAACGAAGCTGTTCCAAGTCACCCGCATGATAGATTCAAGCCGCCTCCTTGCCGAATAGTAGGCCGGACACGCCCCGGCCGAAAGGTGGCGCCCACTTACTCCATGGGTGCGGCCTATTTATCTTGACAGATGACTACGCCGCAGACCTTGAACGTCCGAACGTTCGTCGATCGGGCCGACGGCCTCTCCCATTTCATGCGCTGTGCCGGTGAGGCGCCGCGGCTCCTGGCGTTTGACGACGCCATCGGCTGTCCGGTAGAAAACGCCCTTCCCGCCCTGGAGTGGACCGCCGCCGTCGGCATCATCCTCGACGACGATCTCCTGCACGCCAGCCGACTGACCTCCGAAACGGCAGCCGCCGAGACCGGAAGGGCGTCGTGGAGGGG
>CAJVYZ010000067.1 GCA_913009915.1 uncultured Gemmatimonadota bacterium
GCCTCCAGCATTCCAGCCACCGAACCCGGCACGCCCACGGCGAGGTGCCCCGTCCAACTGAGAGCCGTTGGGTCGCCGTCGAGGTCGAGGTACATGTCGCGCGTGGCTGCCGCCGGCGCCATCTCACGGTAGTCGATGGCCGACACGCTGTCATCCATCCGGATGGTCATGAACCCGCCGCCGCCGATGTTACCCGCCGCCGGATGGACCACGGCTAGGGCGAACCCGACCGCCACGGCAGCGTCGACCGCGTTGCCGCCCCGCTGCAGGATGTCCCGGCCCACCTCGCTCGCTAGCACGCTGCCTGAGACCACCATGGCGCTGGGGGCGTCGGTCACCAGCGACGCGCCGGTCAGCGGCCATTCCGGGTTGACCCCGCTCTCGGGGCCGGCGCAGGCCGAGCCGAGCACTCCGATGGACAGACAGGCTATGATGAAAGGGCGGATCACGTATACCTCGGTTGGGAGAGGATCCGGCGGGCGGAGTTGCCCACCAGTCCGAACGCCGCGTAATTTAGCCCATCCCGCCCACCGGCCACCACACGACAGCGAGTTCCATGTCCCGATCGTTTCAGGACCATCGGCTCACCGAGCAGCGGAACCCCGACACCTCTGCCATCGATACGGCCTCGCCGTTGGCTATCGTCGATCTCATCGGCGCCCAAGACGCCTCCGTCCCCGCTGCCGTGGCCGGCGCCCGCCACGAAATGGCGCAGGCCATCGAACTCATCGAAGCAGCCTTCCGCCGGGGAGGGCGGCTGGTCTACATCGGGGCGGGGACCAGTGGTCGGCTGGGCGTGCTCGACGCAACTGAGTGCCCGCCGACCTTCCGGTCGCCGCCGGAAACGGTCGTTGGGGTGATCGCGGGCGGCTACGACGCGCTGGTCCGTTCCGCCGAAGGCGCCGAGGACGATCGCGAGGCCGGCGCGGCCGCGATGGACGATCTGGCCATCAGTGATCGCGACGTCGTGCTGGGCCTCGCCGCCAGTGGTTCCACCCCCTACGTGCAGGCCGCCCTGCAGCGGGCCCGTCTCTTGGGAGCCCGAACGGTCAGCATGTCCTGCTCCGTGCCCGCGCCCGAACTCAGGGAAGAATCGGATGTCGTCATCTACGTGCCGGTGGGCCCGGAGGTGGTGACGGGGTCCACGCGAATGAAAGCGGGCACCGCCACCAAGCTGGTCCTGAACACTTTGAGCACCGGCGCCATGATCCGCATCGGCAAGGTATACGGCAATCTGATGGTCGACCTGCAGGCGTGGAGCGACAAACTGGTAGACCGCGGAGAGCGAATCGTCATGGAAGCCACCGGCGCTGATCGGGCCCGCGCCCGCCAAGCCATCGAGGACGCGGGCGGGGCGGTCAAGACCGCCATCGTCATGGTGAAGCGGTCGGTCGATCGCGACGGTGCCGAGGCGCTGCTGGCGGAACACGACGGCCGGCTGCGTCCCATCATCGGCGACCCTCCCCCCGTGATCCCCCATGACTGAACGCCCCTCGCTTGGCATTGGGCTCATGTCAGGCACCTCGCTGGACGGCATGGACGCCGCCCTGGTCCGCTTCACCGGCCCGACCCAGGCCGCGTTGCTGGCCTTCACCTCGTGTGCCTACGACAGGGGTACGCGCCAGTCCCTGGAAGATGCCATCACCAGCTCCACGGCCGCCGATCTGGCACGGCTGCACGCCCGGCTGGGCCACCTGGCGGTGGCGGCCTGCCAGCAGGTCCTCGACGAGAGTCATCACCTGGCATCCCAACTGGATTTCATCAGCTTCCCGGGCCACACCGTGTGGCACGAGCCACCGACGGTGAGCTGGCAACTGGGCGATCCCGCTATCCTGGCGGAGACATTCGGCACCAGGGTGGTCCACGACTTCCGCGCCCGGGACATCGCGGCGGGTGGGGAAGGGGCTCCACTGGTGCCGATGGCCGACATGCTGTTGTTCGGACACTGCGGCCAACCACGGGTCTTGCTCAACATCGGCGGTATGGCCAACCTGACGTACGTGCCCCGGGCGGCCGTCGACGACGGGGTACTGGCGTTCGACACCGGTCCGGGGATGGCACTGATCGACGAGCTGGCTCGCCATGTCGACCCGGCCTTGTCGTACGATACCGACGCCGTGGTATCGTCACAGGGGAAGGCCGATCCAGGGGTCGTCGAGGATCTTCTGACGGACGAGTTCTTCCGTCGCAGCCCTCCCAAGAGCACCGGTCGCGAGCGCTTCGGCGCGGCGGTCGCCCACGACATGGCCAGCCGGGTCCCCGGCCCCGATGGCGTGGCGACCGCGGTGGCACTCACCGTGGAGAGTATTGCCCGAGCCATCACCCGATGGGTGCCCGCGCCGCTCAGCGAAGTGGTGGTGTCGGGTGGCGGCCGGCGTCACCCCGGTGTGATCCGTGGTCTGGAGGTCCGCCTTGCCTCCGGCGGCACCGCGGTGCGGTTGTTCGACGACGTGTTCTTCGACGGAGACGCCAAGGAAGCGGTGGCCTTCGCCCTGCTCGGCTACCTCACCGTCCACGGCCAACCGGGCAACCTCCCGGCCGCAACCGGGGCACGCGCCGCCAGGGTCCTGGGATCGATCATCCCCCCGTGATTCCTGCTCGACTCCTAATCCCGGCGCTTCGCTGGGCCGCCGACAGCGGCTTCGCCCACCTCGAGCGAGACGCCAAGGAGGCACTCGACCTGGGTGTCGGCGGTTTCATCATCTTCGGCGGGCCGGCCCCGGTGGTGGGTCAGCTGACCGACGACCTCACGCGCTACGCCAGCCGGCCACTCTTGTTCGCCGCGGACCTCGAACGCGGGGCCGGCCAGCAGTTCGGCGGCCTGACGGAAATCCCGCCCCCAGGCGCCCTGGGATCGTTGGACGACCGCGACGCCGTGCGCCAAGCGGGCTACGTCACTGCCACCGAAGCCCGCTCCATCGGCATCAATCTGGTGCTGGCGCCGGTGGCCGACCTCGACAACGAACCTCTCAACCCCATCGTCCAAAGCCGCTCGTTCGGCAGCGATCCCGTTGGTGTTGCGGACTCCGTCGTAGCCTGGGTTGAAGGGTGCCGGGAGGGAGGATGTTGGGCCTCGATCAAGCACTTCCCCGGGCACGGGCGTACCACGATCGATTCGCACGCGGCGCTGCCGGTGGTCGACACTACGGTGGCGGTGCTGGAAGGCACCGACCTGGCGCCGTTTCGCGCGGCGGTCGCCGGCGGGGTCGCCACGGTCATGACGGCGCACGTGCGCTACCCGGCGCTCGATACCGAACACCCCGCCACGTACGCCGCTGCCGTTGTCGAGTATCTGCGTACCACGATCGGCTTCGACGGCGCCGTGCTCACCGATGCTCTCAACATGGCGGGCGCCCGGCGTGAGGATGGTGCGGACGAGGGAGTCGTGGCAGCCGTCGCCGCAGGTGTTGATCTGTTGCTGTATCCCGAGCACGCCGGCCGGAGTGTGGCCGCGCTGGACGGTGCGATCGAGCGTGGGATAATCTCGCAAGACAGGATCGCTTCGGCATTGCGCCGCTACCACACACTGGTCGACGACCTCCCTACCGCCGCGCCGGTCTATGAGGAAGCCCACTCATGGTCGGAAGCAATCGCCGACCGTGTGCTGGAACACGCGTTGGTGCGCGGGAGCGACTCTCTCACGGCCAACTTCGATGGCTGCGTGGTGATCGATGACGACCTCGGCGGACCGTTCCCTCCGGGGCCCACGGACCTGATTACGCGGGCGCTGGCGGAAGCGTCGGCCCACACCGATTGCGGCCGGCTGGTGCTGGTATTCGCCGAGCCTAGAGGGTGGAAGGAGCGCGCCGGTTTGGGAGACGCGTCGCGGCGTGCTTTGCAAGAGGTCCTCCCGGCGGCCGGATTGGTGGTGGTGTTCGGCCATCCCCGGATCGCAGATGAAATTCCCGGTGACGTGCCGCTGCTGCTGGCGTGGCACCGCCAGCGGCTGATGCAGCAGGCCGTGGTGCGCTGGCTCGAGGCGCGGCGCCGATGACCCGACTCGATTGGATCATCGTCGCCGTATATCTGGCCGGGACGCTGGGCCTGGGCCTGGTGTTGGCGCGTAAAGGCGCCAAGAGTATCACCGATTTCTTTGTCGGCGGGCGGGCCATCCCCTGGTGGCTGGCGGCGACCTCCATGGCCGCCACCACCTTCAACGTCGACACGCCGCTCTACGTTGCCGGCCTGGTGGCACGCTATGGCGTGGCCGGCAACTGGGAGTGGTGGTCCTTTGCCATCGCTCACGTCCTGTTCGCCATCGTCCTCGCCAAGCTGTGGCGCCGGTCGGGGGTGCTGACCGACATGGAGCTGACCGAACTGCGCTACGGCGGCACTCCGGCCGCCGCCCTCCGGGTCACCCGCGCGTTCCTGTTTGCCGTACCGATCAACTGCATCGGCATCGGCTACGGCATGCTCGCCATGCGCAAGGTCGTCGTCGCCCTCGGGCTGCTGGACCAACTGCCGCCACTCCCCGGCGACCCGCGACTATGGGCCCTGCTGCCGATCGTCCTGGTGGTGCTGGTGTACACGGCGGCCTCTGGCTTGTGGGGCGTGGTGGCCACCGACTTCCTGCAGTTCGGGCTGGCCATCGGCGGCGCCGTGGCGGTGGCCTTGTTCGCGCTGCACGACGTCGGCGGGCTCGACGCCATGAAACAAGCGCTGCGAGACTCGGGCAACGGCGCCGCACTCAACTTGGTGCCACGGGGAGCAGACCCGTCGCTGCCCTTCACCACGTTCTTCGGCTATCTGTTCATTCAGTGGTGGGCCTTCCGTAACAGCGACGGGGGCGGAATGTTCGTCCAGCGGGTGGCGGCCACCGCCAATGAAAAAGAGGCCCGCAAGGCGGCCCTCGGGTTCAACATCCTCAACTACGTCATTAGAACTTGGCCTTGGGTGCTGGTGGGTTTGGTGGCGTTGGTGGTGCTGCCGGGACTCGATGACCCGGAACTGGCCTACCCGATGCTCATGCTCCGCTATCTCCCGGCCGGCGCCCTGGGCATCGTGTTCGCCAGTCTGCTGGCGGCGTTCATGTCCACCGTGTCGACCCAGGTGAACTGGGGGGCGAGCTACCTCGTCAACGACATCTACGTGCGGTTTACCGGCGAGCAGGACCAGCGGCGCCTCCTGCGGGTGGCCCGGCTGTCGACCATCGCCCTGACCGCCATCGCAGCCGTGGTCTCCTTCTACATGACCAGCGTCGGGGAGGTGTTCCGTTTCCTGATCCTGATCGGCACCGGGCCCGGCATCGTGTTGCTGCTGCGCTGGTTCTGGTGGCGCGTCAACGCCTGGGCCGAGATCGCCGCCATGGTCACCGGCTTCGTCTTGGCCGTGGCGGGTTACCTCGACGCGTTCGGCACCGTGCCGTTCGGCACGCTGCTCAGGGTCACCGCCTTCGGGTCTATGGCCGTGTGGCTACCGGTGATGTACCTGACCCGGCCGGAGCGTCCGGAAGTGCTGGCCGCGTTCTACCGGCGGGTGCGTCCCGGTGGCGCCTGGGCTCCCGTGCGGCAGGCCACCGGCCTGGGGCCGCTGGACGATCTCGGCCGCGATGTGCGAGAGTGGTTGCTATGGACGGCCATCATCCTCGGCGGCACACTGGCCGTGGGCTGGCTGTTGCTCAGGTGAGCGTGGAACAGTGACCGCAGATCATGGTTTTCGTTGGCAACGTAAGGGCGACGCATGCGTCGCCCCTACGAACATCAGGGCCCACGAAATATTCGGGTGATCGGGGTAGATCGGCGGGCGCATGATCCATCGTGGTGGAATCCGGCGAGAGCGTGGTGGAATTCGGCGAGAGGTACGCAGTTGCCCACGATTGTGGTTGTCGTTGACAACCGTAGATCATGGTCGTCGTCGGCACCGGTAGGGGCGACGCATGCGTCGCCCTTACGAACATCAGGGCCCACGAAATATTCAGGTGATCGGGGTAGATCGGCGGGCGCGTGATCCATCGTGGTGGAATCCGGCGGGAGGTACGCAGTTGCCCAAGATTTTAGTTGTCGTTGACAGCCTAGATTATGGTTGTCGCTGGCAACGTAGGGGCGACGCATGCGTCGCCCTTACAATGGATACCAGGGGCCATGAAATACGATCAGAACCGCCACCGTCGCCGGTCCATCCGCCTGAAAGGGTACGATTATTCGCAGGCCGGTGCCTATCTTGTAACGGTTTGCACCCAGGGCCGGGCCTGTTTGTTCGGCGACGTGGTGGACGGGGAAATGCGGTTGAACGCCGCGGGACCCGTGGTGGAACAATGTTGGTCGAACATTCCATGTCATTTTCTCCATGCTTATTTGGATGAATTCGTGGTCATGCCGAATCATGTCCACGGGATTGTGGTCATCGTCGAGAACGTCGGGGCGACGCATGCGTCGCCCCTACCGATGCGCCGCCCAACGCGCCCTGCCGGCCCCAAAGAACGGTCAATAGGTGCTGTGGTCGGTTCGTTCAAATCCGCCGTTACCAAACACATCAACGAGTTGCGCAATACCCCCCGAATGTCCGTCTGGCAACGCAATTATTGGGAACATGTCATGCGGGATGAGGCCTCCCTGCGCCGCATCCGCGAATACATCGTGCAGAATCCACTGCAATGGGAATATGACCGAGAAAACCCCGCAGGGGCGACGTGTGCGCCGTCCCTACGATTGGATTCACCATGGCGCGTCTGACTGAATCCAAACCGTTTAGACCACGCGGGGGCGGGCGACGCGTGCGTCGCCCCTACGATTGGATTCACCCTGGTGTGCTCGACCGAATCCAAACTGTCCAGGTCGGGCGGTAGGGGCGACGCATGCGTCGCCCAAACAGACTATGGACGGCCATCATCCTCGGCAGCACGCTGGCCGTGGGCTGGTTGTTGCTCAGGTGAGCGTGGAACAGTGACCGCAGATCATGGTTTTCGTTGGCAACGTAGGGGCGACGCATGCGTCGCCCAAACAGACTGTGGCGGACACCGCCGCCATCGCTTTATCCCGCGGCGCCCGCCCACAGCCACACCAGCCAGATAGCCAGCCCGACGAGGAGCGCGCCCAGCGCTAACAGTGCCAGGCGGAAGCCTCCGTGTCGACGGCCCTGTTCCCGGCGGACAGCCGTGGCGTTCGATGCTGGTTGATGCTGCGGCGAGACCGGGGCGGTGTCTTCCTTGGTGCGGCGCGGCGGGATGGTACTGAACTGGGTGGGAGAGGGAACGGCCGGCTGGTAGGGGAGGGATTCGTCAGGCGTCAGCGTTACCCGCAGTTTCGGTCCCCGCTGTCCGAACTGCAACTCGTCTTCGTTGGCCAGGATGTGATCGGCCCACAACCGCTGGCCGTTGACGAACGTCCCATTGGTGCTTCCCAGGTCCCGCAGGATGAACAATTCTCCTTCGCGGAATACCGCGGCGTGCCGGCTGGAAACGTCGAGGTCATGGTCGCCGTCGAAGGCGACGGTGCACAGCGGGTGCCGGCCGAGGGTGGCGTACGGTCCCTCGACGATGGCCGTCTGGCCCACTCGGTCGCCCGTGAGAAAGAGGAACCCTACTTTCACTCACTAGGCCCGTGTGGCGAAATAGAAAGCGACCATGGCGAGAACGAGTCCGGCGATCATCGCCGGAATGATGAACCGCTGAAAATCTCGGATGGCGGCGGGGTCCTGATCGTCTTCGCCGATCTGGTACTCTTCCGTCTCGGCGTCGTCCAGTGCCTCATCGAGTTGGTACACCAGGTAGGACGGCTCGCTGTCTCGTCCCGGCGCCTTGAGCGCGTCGCCGGTGAACCGGGCGATCGCCACGGTGATGTTGTCCGGTCCTCCCCGGTCGTTGGCCATGGAGATCAATTCGCTGCAGGCATCCGCCGGTTCAGGGTTAGCGGTGACCACCTTGGCGATCTCGTCACCTTTGACGTTGCCCGTCAGTCCGTCGGAGCACAGCACCAGCACGTCGTTCAGCCGGAGTTCCTGAATGGTCAACTCGATCACCACGTTGGGTTCGGGCCCCAGCGCCTGCAGGATGATGTTGCGCCGTTCGCTGCGCTCGGCCTCTTCTTCGGTCATTTCCCCCGCGTCCACCAAACGCTGTGTCAGCGACTGATCCCTGGTGAGTTGCACCGCCTCCCCGTTGCGAATCAGATAGGCCCGGCTGTCACCCACCTGAGCCATGATGAGATGGGTGCCCAGGACCCCAGCGGCCGTGGCGGTGGTGCCCATCCCCTTCACTTCCGGCCGCTGGCCAGCGTAGGAGTGGATGCGACGATTGGCGATCTCGAGCGCCTCCCTCAGCCGCAGGGCGAACTGCTCCAGTGAATTATCAGGGTCTTCCCGCCAGGCACTGGCCAGGTGCGAGTGCACCAGGTCGGCCGCCATGGCGCTCGCCAATTCCCCGGCCGCGGCGCCGCCCATCCCGTCAGCCACCATGAACAAGCTGCCCCGGTCACCGATATCGTGGTGCCGAACCTCGGGTAGGAGACTGGCCTTGTCCCGGGTCAGGTCTGCCACGATAAAGGTGTCTTCGTTGTGATCCCGGGTCTGACCGAGATCGGTCTTCCCGAAGACGTCTACCTGGATTGATGGATGTGGCAATTGAATCTCAGGTGGTGGATCGTTGTCGTTGATTGTGGGGGCGACGCATGCGTCGCCCCTACGTTGACCGTTCCCCAATGTTGACCGTGCCCTTACGTGGAACCGTGTGGGCCCGTCGGCGAAAATCCCCCCTTCGCGCGGAAAAATCAATGATACTGTCCAGCAGCGCCCGGCGCGGCCCCTCGAGGTTGCCGGGCGCCAAGGTGCCCCATCGAGCACCCGCCTCAGCGGAGGTCGACCGGGCCTCGTTGGCGTAAGTCCTAGTGCCAGTTTATCTTGGGCCAATGGGTATCAACTTGGGGACCGCCAAATTCCGCGGGTATTGGGCCGTCTTTCTGATGCTGGCCGCCACACCGCTCCTGGCTCAGAGCGATGGAACGGCCGGCTCCTCCACGGGTGGGGGGGGAAGCGGTCCGGTGAGCGTCGTTCCCGGCGTACCGCCCATGCCCGTGGTGACCGGCCCCCTCGAACTGAGCGTCATCTACCCCAAGTGGAAAGACCTGGTCGACGCCCGGGACACCAGTTTCATCTTTGGATCTACCGGGAACGGCACGGCCAGTCTCACCGTCAACGGGTACCCGGTACCGGTGTGGCCCAACGGCGCCTGGTTTGCCTGGATTCCGTTCCCGCAGGACAGCCTCATGGAGTTCCATCTGGTTGCCCGCACGCAAGCGGACTCCGCTGAGCTCACCTACCTGGCCCAACGGGCCTCGCGGTTCATTCCGCCACGGGCGCCGGTGTGGATCGACACCACGGCCATCCAGCCCCAGGGCCGCATGTGGTGGCCGGCGGGAGAGGAGATCCCGTTGTCGGTGCGAGCTGCACCGGGCGCCACGCTACGCATAATCCAGATCGGAAGAGCACCGTCTGAACTCCAGTCACACTGATATAGCTCGTATGCCGTCTTCTGCTTGAAAAAAAAAAAAAGACAAAAGGTCTGATACCATGGCGCGATTCTCGATACACTGCCTTAACGGGCGTGCA
>CAJVYZ010000068.1 GCA_913009915.1 uncultured Gemmatimonadota bacterium
GGCGCATGGGACGGCCGGCGCGGTGACACCGACAACGAGGGCCACGCCGGCGTGCGGCCCCAGGGACAGCGGGATGGCACGGCGCCAAGCCAGCAGGAATGCCAGGGTCACTGGGGGGAGCGGCGGGTAGAGGGTCCGGTCGAGCCACCTGGGGAGAGCGGTAGCCTTCTTAGCCGTCGTCACGAATCTGCTGCTTCCGAGTATGCGGGATCGGGTGGAAGGAGGTGGCGAAACTCCGTTTGCCCGGTGTCGATCATGGCGCGAAGGTACGGGCGGCAGAGGCCGCACTGGTCGCCGCACCCCGTTCGGGCAACGACATCTTCGAGAATCCACCGGCGGGCTCTCACCAGCAGGAGCAACTGGTCGAACGGGAAGTTCCGGCAGACACAGCGGGTAATCAGGACACCCGTCATGGTCGAATCAGGGATTGGTGGGACGGAGATCGAGTTCGCTCACCATGGCGCCGGGTGGGAGCGCCAGGACGTCGGACACCACCTGGGCCACATCCTCAGGCCGCAGGATGCGTTCCGGGTCCGGTTGGAGCATGTCTTGATTACGGATGAGTGGCGTGTCGACCGATCCGGGACATAGGGTCACGACCCGAATGTCGTCTCCTCGGACCTCCAGCATCAACGCACGGCTGAAACCGAGGACCGCGTGCTTGGAGGCGCAGTAGGCGGTCCCACCGACGAAGCCGTTGCGGCCGGCCAGGCTGGCCATGTTGATGATGGTGCCGCCCCGCTTGCGCCGCATGGAGGGGAGTACGGCCCTGGTGACCAGGAACAGGCCGCGGACGTTGGTCGCCATCGTCTCGTCCCAATCGTCCAGCGACAGGTCGTCCAGCCGCGCGAGCCGGGCGATCCCCGCATTGTTGATTAGGACTTCGATGGGCCCGAGCGTTTCCTGGACGTGGTCCACCACGCGGGTAACGTCATCTTCGCGGCTTACGTCCGCCGGCATGCCCGCTGCGTCGATGCCTTGGGCCTCCAGCTCCGTGAGCAGGAGCTCGAGCGTCGCCTCTCGCCGGGCGCACACGCCGATCCGGTAGCCCTGCCGTCCTAGCGACAGGGCGATCGCGCGGCCGATCCCTTCAGTGGCGCCGGTGATGAATGCTGTGGTTGGGCCTGACATGGGCCGAAAGCTAATAGCGGAAAGGCGATGGGTGCACGGGGGCGGCTAGGGCAGGGTCGATTCGCGGCGGCGCAGGTAGAACGCTACACGAAATGCCAGCTTCCGGAGCACGATGGCCTCGCCGGCATCCAGCCACCCTTCGTCTTCCGCGACCACGGCCAGACGGTGCAGGGCGTCGAGCCGCACCTGGGCCGTCCGAGACCTCGGCGCCCGGGTTGGTTGGGACCACCCGGAGGCAAGCCGGCCGGAGATCTGGTCGGCGTCTGCGGCCTGTGGCAGGCCCGGGCGTCCCAGGCGATCCGCCAACCGGCCGAGTTCCGTTGTCAGGGCTTCCAAGTGGGCCCTGAGCGCATCGTCGTGGCCCAACAGCATGGCGATACCATGGGCCGGCCGGGCTCCGCTGGGGTAGTCGAATCAGCGCCCGGAGTGGCTGAAATACGCCTTGCCCGGACGCTTGGGGCCTGGGAAAGATGGCCGGTCCGACCGGCGGATTTGACAAGTACGCTACCTGTCCCCAAAATCCAGATTCCAATGTCTCAGGGAGGTGAGGCCGCAATGAAGGTCTACGATACCACACACATCCGAAACGTGGCCTTTGTCGGCCACGGCGGCAGCGGCAAGACGAGCCTAGTCGATGCCCTGGCGTTCGTTTCAGGTTCCAGCCGCCGTCACGGCAACGTATCCGACGGCACAACGCTCACCGATTGTTCGCAGGACGAAGTCGAACGACAGCACTCCATCGGTTTAGGGTTGGGCTTCGCCGAATGGATGGACACCAAGATCAACATGATCGACACCCCGGGATACCTCGACTTCTTCGGCGAGGCGATCACGGGGCTGCACGCGGCCGATGCCGCGGTGGTAGTGCTCAGCGCCACCAGCGGCGTGGAAGTCGGCACCGAGAAAGTGTGGCAAGTGTGCGATCATCTCCATTTGCCGCGCATTCTGTTCGTCTCGCTCATGGACAAGGAACACGCCGACTTCGAGCGGGTGTTCGCCGATATCAAAGAACACTTGTCGCCCAAGGTGCTTCCGGTCGAAATACCCGTTGGAGACGGACCTGACTTCCATGGGATCATCAACTTGTTTTCCGGCAAAGCGCACATGTACCAGGCGGGGACCAAGTCGGGAGAGTACCAGGAGGTCGATGTCCCGGAGGAATACGCCGAGCGCTTCGCGGCCTACAGCGAGCAGTTGACCGAGACCGTCGCATCCACCGACGACTCGCTCATTGAGCGCTACCTGGAGGGACAGGAAATCTCGCGCGAGGAAGTCGTCACGGCGATGAAGCGGGCCATCATCGCCGGTGAGATCGTCCCACTATTCGTAGGAAGCGGGGAGCTGACCTTCGGCACGCGGGCTCTGCTCACCAAAATGGTGGAGCTCCTCCCCTCGCCTGCAGAAATCGAATCACCCGCGGACGTCCCTCTCGTGGGTCGCGTGTTCAAGACCATTTCCGAGCCGCACGTGGGTGACGTGAGCTTGTTCCGGATGTACCGTGGCTCGGTGCAAAACGGCAGCGTGGTCTTCAACGCGGAACACGAGGTTACGGAAAAGCTCAATCACCTATCGATCCAACAGGGAAAGGATCGTTACGAAGTGAGCCAGCTGGCGGAGGGGGACATCGGGTCCGTCGCCAAGCTGAAGGACACCCATACCAACGATACCTTCTGCAGCCAGCGGAGCCCGGTGCACCTCCCGCCGATCCCGTTCCCGGAGGCGGTGGCGACGTCGGCCGTACTGGTAAAGACCCGTGGCGAGGAGGACAAGCTTGCCGCCGGCCTGCACAAGCTGCACGAGGAAGATCCGACCTTCCACTTCGAGTACAACTCCGAATTGGGTCAGACCCTGATCCACGGAATGGGAGAGCGCCACTTCGAGATCCTGCTCAGGCGCCTGGAGAACAAATTCGGGGTGGTCGCCGAATTGATCCGCCCCAAGATCGCCTACCGGGAAACGCTCCGCGGCAAGGCCGAGGGGCAAGGGAAACACAAGAAGCAGTCCGGCGGTCGCGGACAATACGGCGATTGCTGGGTCCGGCTGGCCGGCAGGCCGCATGGTGAGGGCTATGAATTCACCAACAAGATCGTCGGCGGTGCGATCCCGTCCAAGTACGTCCCGGCCGTCAACAGGGGCATCCAGGAAGCCGCCGCTCGAGGAATTGTCGCGGGCTACCCCGTGGTGGATTTCTCTGCCGAGTGCTACGACGGGTCGCACCACAACGTCGATTCGAACGAAATGTCCTTCAAGATGGCGGGCATCCTCGCGTTCCGAAACGTGGCGTCGAAGGCCCGGCCGGCGCTGTTGGAACCGCTCGACGACGTGGAAGTATTGGCTCCGGAAGATGCCTTGGGCGACGTGATGGGCGATCTCAGCGGACGTCGTGGTCAAATTCTCGGGACCGAGACCGATGGTCGGCTGACCAAAGTCACCGCCATCGTCCCGCAATCCGAGTTGTACAAGTACTCGACCATCCTGCACTCGATGACCCACGGCCGGGGCACCTTTCACCGGAAGTTCCACGGATACGTCGAGGCCCCGTCCGAAGTGGTGGCAAAGGTGATAGCCGAGTCGAAGGCCGAGTCCGCCAAGGCTAGCTGAGTCGTTGGCAAGGACGTCGAGCGCGGCGGGGCAGGGTTTTCCTGTCCCGCCGTTTTGCGTTTGGGGGTGGTCGTGGCTCAGCTCCGTGCCCGCGGTGGCTTGACACGCAGTAAAGCCGATAAATAGATTCAGAGATCGCGATTCATTGCAAACGATTCTCATTCTCATCTCACCTTCGGGCTCGCGCATGCGCTATCTCCTCTTAGGCCTCATGGCCGCATTCCCAACCATGCTAGCCCTCACCAACACCGACTGGGTCGAGCGCAGCGCCTACCTCATGGGCACTACGCTCCGCATGCGGGTGGCTGCCGCAGACCGTACTGAGGCAGCCGACGCCATCGAGTACGCCTTCCACGAGGTAGCCCGGTGGGAAGACCACCTTAGCACCTGGCGGCCCGACAGCGAGCTGTCCAGGCTCAATGTCGCGTCCCCCGGGATTGCCGTCCCTCTCCCGCGACGCCTCACCGACGCCCTTCTCGAGGCTCGCCGCTGGTCCCTGCGGACCGAGCGGGCGTTCGACCCCGCCGTGGGTGCCCTGATCGATGCTTGGCACCTGCGCGGCCCCTCCCCCCCGGGTGGGGGCGTGCCACCGCCCCCTGCGGCCATCGACTCGGCCCTGGCCGCCTCCGGCTTCCGTCACTTTCGGGTGGATTCCGCCGCGAGCACTGTGACCAGGCTACATCCCAACGCCTGGCTCGATGCTGGTGCCTTCGGCAAGGGCCTGGCACTGAGGGCGGCCCGTCGAGTCCTCGAGGAGCGAGGGATCACCAATGCAATCGTGGATTTTGGTGGGCAAATCCTGGTTCTGGGGCCAGCGCCGTCAGTCGAGTCCTGGACTATCTCCGTGGCCCACCCTGAGCGCCGCCAGGAGCCGGTGCTCACAGTACGGCTTGTGGACGGGCAATCGGCCGCCACGACATCGATCTCCGAACGAGGTGTCGACGTCGCTGGCCACAGGGTCGGCCATGTCCTCGATCCACGCACCGGCCGGCCGGTCACTGGCTGGGGTAGCGTGACCGTGGTTGCCGGCGACCCACTGGTGGCCGATGTGCTTTCGACCGCGCTGTTCGTCATGGGTCCCCAACGGGCGCTGGAGTGGGCCAGCCGGCATCCCGAGGTCGGGGTAGTGATCGTTCGCTCCGCTTCCGGTACGCCCCAGTGGAGCCGGTCCCTCGATGCCGCCATTGTCGGCGGTTCTCCATTCCCATCCCAAATCGAAACGACAGGATAGATGGTGAAGCATCTGCTACCGGTTTCGCTCGCCGTCGTCGCCGTACTGCTGCTCGTGCCCTCGCCGTCCCTGGCCCAGGAGGGCACCGAGGCGGATCGGGCGCGCATCGAGGAACTTGAGCGCCGGGTTACGGCACTGCAGGCGCAACTCGACTCGATACTGGCGGGTCAGACCGACGCCGAGCGACTGGAGCAACTGCGCCGGCAGATCGATGCCATCAGCCATGAAATCGAGGTCATGCAATTGGGGAGGGATGTCGTCGAGGCGGACGAGAGCCGCTTCGGGCTGGGGCCGGCGGCGTCGAAGGTCTACCATGTGCGCCGCGGCGTCTCGATCGGCGGCTACGGGGAGATGCTGTTCCAGAACTTCTCGTCGACGCGGCAGGACGGCACTGCCTCAGGCAAGAAGGACCAGATCGATTTTCTGCGAGCGGTTCTATACTTCGGTTACAAGTTCAACGATAGGATCTTGTTCAACTCCGAAATCGAATTCGAACACGCCGCGACCGGCAACGCAGGGTCGGTGGCCGTCGAGTTCGCCTACTTAGACTTCTTCCTGACCCCGTGGATCGGTGCCCGAGCCGGACTGCTCCTCCTCCCCATGGGTTACCTCAACGAACTTCACGAGCCGCCGATTTATCTCGGCACCGAGCGGCCGGAGATCGAACGCCGCATCATCCCCTCCACTTGGCGCGAGAACGGACTGGGGTTGGTCGGGGAGGCCTCCGGTTTCTCCTACCGGGCGTACGCCGTCAACGCGTTCGATGCCGTCGGCGGCGCATCGTCCAAGGCGCCGGGTTTCGACGCGGGGGGCCTCAGGGGTGGACGGCAGAACGGTTCCAAGGCCGTGGTGGAGAACGTCGCCGTGGTCGGCCGGCTGGACTACGTCGGTGTCTTGGGGCTCAACGTCGGTACTTCGTTCTACTATGGCAACGCCGGACAGGGCAACGTCGACTCCAACGGGCAGGTCATCTCGGCGGCGACGCTCATTTGGGAAGGACACGCCCAGTATCGCGCCCACGGATTCTGGTTGCGCGGCCTCTACACGCTGTCCACCGTCGACGACGTGGCCCAGCTCAACGACGCCCGAGGGCTCTCCGGAAACGAATCAATTGGTGAGCGGCTCACTGGTTGGTACCTGGAGGCAGGATATGACGTGCTGCACTCGGTGCGAACGGACCATCAGGTGATTCCTTATGTCCGGTACGAACAGATCAACACCCAGGATCAGGTGCCGACGGGCTTCACTGCCAACCCGGCCACCGACGCGACCATCACCACTGTGGGCGCCATGTGGAAGCCGATCACCAACGTAGCCGTCAAGATGGACTATCAGGCTCGCCGCAACGCGGCAGGCACGGGTGTCGATCAATTGAACGTGAGCCTGGGGTTCCTTTTTTGAGTGCGCAGGGCGCAGGTCGCCGTGCGCACGGAGGGGGACTTGGAGTTGCCGTCCGCCGTCCACCGTCCACCGTCTACTTCGTGGTGCGACTCGTGTCGGTTGCCCTCTTCTTGACCATGGCGACCGCCGAGATCGCCTGGGCTCAGAGCGTTCTCACCCAACAGGAGGCCCTGGCGCTGGCCGCTCCGCTCGCGACGTGGCAACGCCACACCGCCTATCTGGCCGACGACGATCTCACCGCCATCGCCGAGCAGTCGAACGGGGTGAAGGTCGAGCAACGGGTGCTTTCCTATTACGTGGCGTCTGAAGACGGGCGGAAGACGCATGTGGCGTACTTCGATGCCCACCCGGTACGGACGTTGCCCGAGGTCGTCATGGTCGTGGTCACGGCGAAGGGCACGGTCGACCGAGTGGAGATTCTCAAGTTCTCGGAGCCTCCTGAATACCGGGCGCCGGCCGGCTGGCTGGCGCAGTTCGACGGCCATGATATCGATGATGATCTATCGCTCAAGGGGGAGATCGTCGGGATGACCGGCGCGACACTAACCGCCCGTGCCGTGACCGGCGCCGTCCAGCGCCAACTGGCCGTGCACGCCTACCTGCGACCGCTGGCCGATCCGAGTCCTGGGGGTAGGGCGGTGGAGGGACCGTGACCAGTTTCGAGCGGTGGAGCCTGTGGATCACCACCACCCTGGTCATCCTGACGGGGGCGGCGTTGTTCGGTGTGAAATACCTGATGACGCCCAGCGAGCCCTGGGCGGTGATCAACCACCCGATTCAGCCGTGGCTCCTGAAGGCGCACATCATCGTGTCGCCGTTCATGATATTCGCCGTGGGGATGATCACCTTACGACATATCTGGTTCCATTACCGCAGTGGTCTGGCGCGAGGGCGGCACACGGGTATCGCTACGGCGCTGGTGACGGTGCCGATGATCCTCACCGGCTACTTCATTCAGGTGATGACCTCGATGGGATGGATCAGGGCCATGGCCATCGCCCATATCGTGCTGGGAACGGTCTACGCGTTGGGGCTGAGCGCCCATCAGATTGCCATCCAACGGCCGCAGCCGAGGGACATACGCCACGAACCCCCTCGGCCGCACCGGTTGCGGGGCCGGTCGGTAGCCGCCAGAGCCGGCCGGGCCGACCCACCCACCGTGCCACGCTGATGTGGCTGCGGCGGAGTTCCCTCAAGTAGTATCGTCTTCCAGCAGCGCCGTCTCGACCATCGAGGCCGGCGAGTATCGCCGGGCGCCGGGAAAATCGGGGCCGACCCGCTTGCGCTTCCCCACCCACTCCTCGATGTCGACCCGAAACACTGACGTCCGCTCGAGTTCCTCGTCGGTCGTCGGCCGGTAATCCGATCCCGGTGTGAGGTCGGCGAAGTACTTATCCAACAAGAGTTGCAACGCGTAGCGGGCCTCCTCGGCGTCGGCCACCACCGACCCGCGCCCGAAGAGGACGACCGAGGCGTACTCGGTGCTGAATTCGAGCGCGGTATCGGCCGGCAGCAGCCTCCCAAGTTCCATGACGGTAAACGCCACGCGTTGGTGGCCCTCGATGGTCGTCCGCGTGGTCCCGCGCCGAGCTGTGTGCAGGTACACCGCGTGGCGGGATTCGTCGTAGACGAACAAGTTGGCGTTCACAAACGGCTGGCCGTCGGCGACCGTAGCCAGGACACCAGTGGCCGCCGTGCGCATCATTTCCTTCAACCACATGTCGTCGTGCACTGCCCGGTCGCGTCGGCGAACATCGGTGCGGTTGATCGGTTCGTTCATGGACTGCGCCTCACTGGTCATATCGAATCACCCAGGGCCCTGACGCTGGTCGCGGCACTATTCTAGGGATTGTCTGGGTACAATCAGTGCCGGATGCGGGTCGTCTCGTCACCATCGCAACAACGACGTCCACCCCGCAAAGGTTTCGGGCCTGGCACGGGCGTGGGTGGGTGGAGGGGGATGCAAAACCGCCCGGCGACGGCCGGGCGGAGCTCTCAAGGCGCAGCGTGACGGATCGCTTCGCTCGACTACCGAGTTGTGTCGCTTCTCGATCCCCATCCACGAACCATCGCTCACGTGGCGGGATCGGAACGCCGTGCTCCGGGAGCGTATCTCAAGGTAGTCAAGTGGCGTCTGCCAAGCCACCAGGCTCTACTCGGCGGGGTGGTGGACACGATCCAACTGTTGAAAGGTGAACGGATGGGCGTGCTCGGCGTCGGCCACGTGCTTCTCTTCCCATACCAGCCGCCACTCGTCGCGGTCCCACTTGGGAAATCGGACGTCGCCGTCCACTCGGGCGTGCACTCGGGTCAGGTACATGCGCTGGGCCCGGGGTAGCGCCAAGCCGTAGATGGCCGCCCCGCCTACGACGAACACTTCGGGGTCGCCCTGCACCAGCGCCAGCGCGGCCTCGAGCGTCGGTGCCACCTCGACACCTTCCGGCTGGAACTCCGGGTCCCGGCTGAGGACGATGTTACGGCGGTTGGGGAGTGGGCGGCCGATCGACTGGTAGGTGGTGCGACCCATGATGATCGCGTGGCCTGTCGTCAATCGTTTGAACCACTTGAGGTCGAGCGGCAGGTGCCACGGAAGAGCGTTGTCGCGGCCGATCACGCCGTCGTCCGACACCGCCACCAGCAGGGCGACGATCACACGGCCACCGTCGCCCGGATCGGAGGATGGGGATCGTAGCCCGACAAGACGAAGTCGTCGTACTCGAAGTCGAATATGGACTCCACGTCTGAATTGATGGCCATTTGCGGGGCGGGCCGGGGCTGGCGCGCCAACTGGGTCCGGACCTGGGTGACGTGGTTCCGGTAGATGTGGGCGTCGCCGAAGGTGTGGATGAACTCGCCGGGAGCCAGGCCCGTGACCTGTGCCACCATCATGGTCAACAGGGAGTACGATGCGATGTTGAACGGGACGCCGAGGAACAGATCGGCGCTCCGCTGGTATAGCTGGCAAGACAGGCGGCCGTCGGCCACCGCAAACTGGAACAGCGTGTGGCACGGCATCAACGCCATGCGCGGCAGATCGGCGACGTTCCATGCGCTCACGACGAGTCGGCG
>CAJVYZ010000069.1 GCA_913009915.1 uncultured Gemmatimonadota bacterium
TGTGGGGCTGGCTAGGACGGCCCGAAGGGATCCTCCCCGTCATCCGGTACACGTTGGTGCTGCCGGACGCCGAGCGGTTGATAGCAACACCAGGGCCATCAATAGCAGTGTCGCCCAACGGTGCCCGGCTGGTATACGTCGGTCCCGGCGAAGAGGGCCGGCAGCTGTGGCTGCGCGAGCGGCATCGACTCGACGGTGTGCCGCTGCCCGGCACCGAGGGTGCGTGGCAGCCGTTCTTCGCGCCCGACGGCGATCGTGTTGCGTTCATCACCGAGGACCGGCAACTCAAGGTGGTGCCGCTGGCGGGTGGCCCGCCGCTGACGCTGGTGGATTCCGCCATCGATAGAGCCGGTGGATCGTGGGGAGCGGACGGCTACGTCTATGTGACATCCACTACCACTCGCGGGCTCGTACGGGTGCACGCCACCGGAGGTAGCGCTCCCGAACCGGTGACACAAGTTGGCGCCTCGCTCGGAGTGGATTACCACACCTGGCCTCATACGCTCCCCAACGGCAAGGGCGTGTTGTTCACCATCAATCGTGACCACTTGGACGACCAAGTGGCGGTAGTCAATATCGCGACTGGCGAATACCGGATTCTGGTGCAAGGAGAACTCGCCAAGTACTTACCCACCGGCCACCTGCTCTATGTGCTTCCCGACGGCGCCATGTTGGCGGCGCCGTTCGATCAGGACCAGCTCCGGGTCACCGGCCCACCGGTGTTGCTGGGGACGCTTTCGGTTCTCACGCGACTCGACCTGGCGGTATCAGCCGGAGGGCGCATGGTGTGGGTGAGGCGACCGGCTCCCATCAACCAGGTGGTGTGGGTGGATCGCCAGGGGGTGGAGACCCCCATCGATCCGGATGACCCGGTGACGGGGATTCGTTATCTAGCGCTGTCTCCCGACGGTCGCTGGCTGGCCGTGAATACCCAGCCCGTCCTCACACGCGACGACGGGCACGTGTGGATCAAGGAGCTTCCCCGGGGGCCGTTGTCGCGCTTCACCTTCGAGGGAGCGGTCAACTTCCGGCCGTCTTGGACCCCCGATGGCCGATCGGTGGTATTCATTTCGGATCGAGGCGACAACCGCGATGTCTGGACCCGGTTGGCGGATGGCAGCGCCCCCGCCGAGTTGTTGGTGGACGACGAGCCCGTCATCGATGAGGCGGCGTTCTCCCGGGACGGTACCTGGCTGGTGTACCGTCGTGGGAAAGAGGATGGCCAGAGGGATATTTACGCCCTCAGGGTGGCCCAGGACAGCGTTGGGCGCCCGCTCGTCAATTCCGACTTCGACGAGGTGGCTCCGACACTGTCACCTGACGGGCGCTGGTTGGCCTTCGTCTCGGTCGAGTCCGGGGAGCCCAACGTGTACGTCCGGCCGTTTCCCTCGGCGGACGCGCAGTGGCGCGTGTCGACCAACGGGGGCACCGGGCCGGTGTGGGCCCGCGATGGCTCCGAACTGTTCTACCGCAATGGTGCCGACGAGATGGTCGCCGTGACGGTGGCCCCGGGGTCGACCTTCCAGCACGGTGAAGAGCAAATGCTGTTCTCCACCGGACCCTATCGCACCGACTTCTACCACCAAGCCTACGACGTTGCCGCGGACGGCCGGTTCGTGATGATCCGGCAGTACCAGACCGACACCGTGAGGGATGAACTGGTGGTGGTGGAGAACTGGTTTGAAGAAGTGAGGACCATAATGGCGAATCAATAGGGCGCGGCTATGGGCTATGGGCTATGTGCTATGGGCAATGAGCAATGAGCAAATTGCTGGCAGCCACCAGCCATCGGCCAGAGCCAGCTGCTCACAGCCCACAGCCCATCGCCCATTGCCCATTGCCCCTTGCCCATAACCCTCGAGCCTCTCATGAAATACGACCTCGACCACGGCCTCGAACTCCTCGAGCGCACACCCGCCACGCTCGAATCCCTCCTCGCCGGGTTGTCGGCCGAATGGCTGGCCGCCGACGAAGGGCCCGACACCTGGAACCCGTGGGACGTCGTGGCCCACCTGACCGACCTGGAACGCACCGACTGGCTGCTCCGGGTCAACATCATCCTGGAGCACGGCCGCCGCCGGATCTTCGATCCAGTAGAACGAGGAGCCTTCCGCGTCAGGATGCAGGGTCGTTCGGTCGAATCGTTACTGGAGGAGTTCGCCACGCTGAGGCGGGACAATGTTGAGACCCTGCGGGGCTTGGACCTGGGACTCGACAAGCTTGCCCTTCACGGTGCCCACCCAACCTTGGGGGACGTCCAACTGTCTCAGCTGTTGGCCGCCTGGGTGGTGCACGATCTCACCCACATTACCCAGATCGCGCGGGTCATGGCCAAGCAGTTCGACTCGGCCGTGGGGCCGTGGAAGGAGTACTTGACGGTACTGACTCGGTAGGTGTCGTTGGGATTCCGGCATTTCGGGAATCCGAAATTGGGCGATTGTGGTTGCCGCGACTCAAATCCCACATTTTCGGATTCCCGGAATATCGGAATCCCGGAATCCCACGCCCCGCTACTGCCCCGGCGTTTCCGCGGGGAGATCAACCTGGCCTTGCAGCGCCGCCACGGCCGACCGCGCCCGCCCCACCTGCGGCTGCACGATGTCGTCACCGTCCGACCAGGCGTCGATGAACAGCTGGTACATCTCGATGGCCTTGTCGCGATCGCCCAACTGTTGGTACAGGGCGCCCCGTTCGGCCCACGACCGCACCTGCAGAGATGGACTCCCCACCCGGACGCTGGTCGAGTCCAGTCGGCCGTAGATGTCGATGGCCGTAGCCGGCTCGCCGGCTCGTACCAGGAGATCGGCCCAGGCAAAGGCGCGGACACCGCCCGGATCGCCAGTGAACTCCAAGTCGTCGGCCTGGCGCACGTGGCGGTCGATCAGCGCGAGGGTGTACGCCGTGTCGCCCCGCGCCAACGCCAGGTGCGCATCCATCGTGCGCCAGGTCCGGAAACCGGTGGTGTCGATGTTGTCCAGGAATCGCGACAGGATGGTGGTATCACGGGTAGTGAGATAGGCCTGCAGCAGCGTGGAACTGGTGGCTGCCATGGCCTTCTGCCATGCAGCACTGTCACTGGTAAACAACGAGTCCACGGTGTCCATCCACCAATACGCCAATCGTCTGGCTTCGTCGGGGTCGACAGCCAGTCCGGCCGCCATCTGGAAGTCGATGAGTTCACCCAGCAAGGAGACCGGGAGTTCGATGTCACCGGGACCGTTGGCCACATCTGACATTCCCGCCACTACACTCAGTATCTGGTCGAGGAACACCTTGATCCGATCGATCCGGGCTCCCGCTCCCAGAACGGCGAACGCCGCGTCCGGCCCCTGGTAAGTCAGAAGCGTGCGTAACGCCGCGGGATCATCGAGCGCCAGGGTGAGGGTGTCAGCCGCTTGGGCGTATTCCCCTTCCTGAAGCAGGAGGTTCGCTTCCCAGATACGGGCTTCCGTGGTGTCGCCGCCGGCCCGCAAGGCGCCGAGTTGGTTCCGCGCCTCGTTGAATCGTTCACGGTCCATCAACGACTTGATCAGTTCCGATCGGGCCAGCGCCGACTGGGGAGACGCATCGACCCAGGCATAGGCGACGTCCATCTGCTCCGACCGGGCCTGTTCCCGGATGCGGTCAACCTCGTCCGCGCCATAGCGGGCGGCCAGCTCATCCTGGCTGGCGTATACGGCCGAGTCGGCCAGGCACAGCCACGGGGCGTTGGCGGCGCAGCTCCCCAGCGCGTCGAGGATGTGACGGTAGGCCAGGAGATAGCGCGGATCGATCTCCTGCGCGCGCTGGAATGCGCGCAGTGCCTTCCCCATGTTGCCGTACTCGGGCTCGTGGGGGACGCGGCCTGGGTTGTCGTGGAAGTGGGCTTCGCCCAACTGGTACCACGCCTCGACGTCGGTCGAGTCCTTGGCGATCAGCTCTTCAGCCAGTCCCCGCGCCCGCTCCAGATCGCCGGCCTCGTACGCCACGTGGAACTGCACCAGCGTGCGAACGCTCGGCGGCAGGGAGGCGCTGTGCGCTTGCGCCTTGGCGGTCCACTCACGCCGGAGCGCTGGGGTCGCCTCGATCCCCGCCCAACCGTCCACGTCGCGCAGCCGCAGGTAGGCCAAGGCGAAGGTTGTGTCGATCTCGATGGCTTGGGTGAACGCCTCCCGGGCCTCGTCGATCTCGAATTGCTGCAACGCCTCCACCCCTCTGAGGTAGGCCCGGTAGGCTTCCAGCGAGTGGGTCGTCTGGGCTACCAGGCCGGGCCGCTCGCCGGGGGGCGCGCCGCTGACACTCAAGACGCGGGCCGCCAACGAGTCGAACACGGGGCGCGGGTCGGCATCCCGTCCAGTTCGCACTATCTCGGTGGCTATCCGGTCGCCGGTTTGCACGTCGTGCACCTTGGCTTCGATCGAGAGCGAATCGCCCTCACGCCGGATATCTCCCAGGACCAGGGTACCCACCCCCGCCTCGCGCGCCATCTCTTGAGCGGCGTCGAAGTCGAGGTCGCGGGCGGACTCCACGTCGCGGCGGCGCATCAGCGAGCCGGTCCGCTCGTCGTCGTAGACCCGCATGTCCTCCCACTGGGCGATGGCCAGCCCCAGGAGGTTCATCGAGGCGTCTTCCCAGTAGTCCTTGTCGCCGTCGCCCGTCTTGTTTTCGAAGGGGAATACGATGAGGCTGTGGCGCGGATCACCCTCGACCGACCAACCCCGCGGCCACAACGCCACTGCCGCTGCTGCCACTATCACGACCGCAACGGCTCCGACCATCAGGCTGCGCTTGCGTGGCCGCTCCACCGAGCCCGACAGGCTGGTACTTCCCGAGCGTAGCGCTCGTTCCATTTCGCCCGCCGTCTGGAACCGGTCGCCCGGTTCCTTGGCCATGGCCCGCTCGATGACGGGCTGCACGCCGACGGTGTCGTGCTCGAGTTGGGGGATGGTGGCCGAGATGGTCTGGGCCACGATTGCCTGGGGACTGGTGCCTTCGAACGGCGGGCTACCGGCCATCATTTCGTAGAGCACACAGCCCAGGGCGTAGATGTCGCTGCGGCCGTCCAAGTCCGTTTCACCCAGCGCCTGCTCGGGGCTCATGTAGGACGGGGTGCCAATGGCCATCCCCGCCTGGGTCAGACCCTGACTCCCCGACACACTGATGGCACGGGCGATGCCGAAGTCGGCCACCACCGCGTGGCCATCGGAGATGAGGATGTTGGCCGGTTTGATGTCGCGGTGAACCACGCCCGAGCGGTGGGCGAAGTCGAGCGCTCCGGCCACTTCTCTGGCGATCAGCAACGCCTCGTCGGGGTCGAGCCGTCCCTGGCGCACGATCAGATCGCGCAGCGACTCGCCTTCCACGAACGGCATGACGTAGTACAGCAACCCGTCGGCGTCGCCCGAGTCGTACACCGGAAGGATGTGGGGATGCTGCAGCTTGGCCGCGATGCCGATTTCCTGGAGAAACCGGTCGTGCCCCACCGAGGCTGCCAGCTCGGGCAACAACACCTTGATCGCCACCGACCGCTGGTGTTTCAGGTCGGTGGCGAGATAGACCGTGGCCATGCCTCCCCGGCCGACTTCCCGCTCGACCGCGTAGCGATTGCCCAGGCTCTGCTGGAGGCGCTTCAGAATGTCGTCCACGCGGGAAAGATAGGGCTTCCGGCCCTGGAGTGGCACTACTGCGGTCGGCTGGTGGCTGGTGGCTGGTGGCTGGTGGCTGGCGGCTGGTGGCTGGCGGCTGGTGGCTGGCGGCTGGCGGCTGGCGGTAGGGGTCGGGGTGGTGGTGCAGCGGGGGGGATGGGATACCGTCGCTTTAGCGATATCAGCCGAGTCTCGGCTTTAGCCGAGGACACGACAGGACTTAATGCCACGTACTCATATAAGGAAAACGCGGGTAGCAATGCTACCCGCGCTGGTTCCCAACGGACTGGTAGGCTCGGGCGCTCGAGGAGGACATCGGCCCGGCCGTCGGGAGGGAAGAGTCTAGCGGAAGCGATACGACCGCTGGCGGAACCGCCGCCTGATCTCGCGACGGCGTGCTTCATACCGGCGTTCGGCCCGGCCCACCTCCTGGTCGTACCGGTACTCGGCCTGCCGCACCGCTCGCCGGTATTTCCGCTGGGCGACTCTTCGGCCGTACCTCCGCCGATGGTGGCGCAGCTTCCGTTCGGCTCGCTGCAACCGTTGGTGGTACTTGCGCTTGGCACGGCGCAGATCATTCGAGAAGTCGTGCTCGGCTCGACGCAGGGCTTGGCGCATCCGAGCGTTCGCTAGCGGCGAGCGACGCCGCGCTTCGTGGACCACGACCCCATGATCCGGTCCCACCACGACTCGCACTTCAACGGGCGGCAGGCTAACCGTGGCGTCGACCAGGACGGTCTGCCCCTCGACCGGGGCAACCTGCGCGGCGAGAAGAAGCGCGACACTCTGGGCGGCTACGATGATTCGGTTCATGGTTCCCTCCGGTGAATCGGTTCACCGATGACTGGTGTGCTTGTGAAGAGTTCAATGGCCGTGCCATGTGTATAACTGGTTGTGGTGATTGACGTTATGGAGATTGGGGCTAGCTTGGCCGGGTGGAAGGATGTCCTCTGGGGGGGACGATTTTGACAGGCGGACAGGCGGACAGGCGGTCGAGCGGCGAGGCGGCCAGCCCGTCGCTTTAGCGACAGCAGCCGAGTCTCGGCTTTAGCCGAGGACACCCGGGCGGAGCCCCGTTCCTGCGACATTGAAGTCGGGCGACCCAGTCCCCATGAGAGTCACGTGAGAGCCAGGTGAGGGTTGCCGAGTACTCTGATCCAGCTACGGATGCCAGCGACCCGGCGGACAATCGGGATAGTTTTGATCCCCTTTTTTCCGGCCCGGGTGTTTGGCGCGGCTCTCGTCAGAAGTGCCATCTGGCCGGGGGCAGCTCTTGGAGCGCAGATGACCCAGGTTGCCGGCAGAACAGACCCTGTTCGACGCGTCATTCTCACGGCGGTCATCACCGCGGCCGCGTGGGGAGTCGTTAGCGTTCCGCTGCTTGCCCAGGGCACCAACGGCAAGATCGAGGGCAGGGTGCGCGACCAGACGGGTACGCCCATCGCCAGCGCCCAGGTGTTCGTGGTCAACACCACGTTCAGTACCATCACAGACGCCGACGGTTTCTACTTCATCAACAACGTGCCGGTAGGCACGATCGACTTGCAGGCGAGTTTCATCGGCTACCGGCCGGCCCGCATCGAAGGCATCAAGATCCTGTCGGGTCAGACGCTGACGCAGGACGTAACACTCGAGGCAACCCCCTTTGAAGTGGAAGAGATCACCGTGATCGCGGCGGTGAACCCGCTGGTGCCGCGGGACGAGGTCACCACCAAGCAGAGGGTCGACGGCGACTACGCCCAGCAACTCCCCATCGACCGGGTGTCGCAAGTGCTGGCGCTGCAGCCTGGGGTCGTCGCCAGCGCCGACGGCGGCACCCTGTACATTCGCGGGGGCCGGGCGGATGAGGCGGTGCTTTACATAGACGGAGTACCGGCGCAATCGGGTAGCCGCAACGCCATCCAATTCCAAGGAAGCTCGGGCCGGTCCAACTTCGGGTTCAATCCGAACGTCAACACGGTGTCGACCGTGGGTTTTGCCGAGGCGTCGATCACCACCGGGGCCGCGGCCGCGGAATTTGGCAACTCCCAGGCCGGAGTCATCGCCGTGCAGACGCGCTCGGGCGGCAGGTCCTGGACCGGATCGCTCAGCTACGAGACCAACGACTTCGGGTCTGCCAGCTACGGGCTCAACCGGATCACTGGGAGCCTCTCCGGGCCCATCTTCAACAACCTGACATTCTTCCTGGGGGGCGACCTCGAGGGCCAGCAGGCGCGCCAAGAGGGGAAGGGCGTGATCGACTATCCGATTTCGGTGCAGGCGGGCCGGGACACTGTGCTGGTTGTCCCCGATAGCCCGGGGGATCCGCTGTCCGACACCAGCACGGTGGAGATCCAGAAATGGGCCATCTACCTGGGTAACTGCGATCACTTCGCCGCCAGCAGCAATCCGGATATCGCCTCGAACTATGGATTCGAGTGCCAGGGGGTGCGGGCACCCGCCACGACGAGGTCGGGAATGAGACTCAACGCCAACGTGAACTGGTCGTACGGCACCGGGTCACGGCTCCGGTTGAGTGCCGTCTTCAACCAGGATCAACGGCGAAACATTGGCTCACCCAGCAACCCGATCCAGGCTGTTGGCCAGACCGGCTCCAACGCCATATACACGCTGAATTGGACGCAAAACCTCACGCGGTCGGCCGAACGGGCACTGGCCCTGGAGGTCGGTTTGTCCTACCAGGAGGACCGATTCATCCGATCGGCCCTGACTCGCGCCAGTGAGCGGGAGTCGTATGCGCCCTTCGGTGGGTTTCTCCTCGATCAGCTCGACTACGTGTTCGATCGGGACCAGTTCCCAGTCGATCGACAATTGGTCGCCAACATCCGGGACGACAGCCTCAATAGTCGGCAGAGCCCTTACCGCTTGGAGGACGAGCTGGGTTACGCTACGATCTCGCGTTACCGGACCAATCCCTATGGGCTCCTCAGCTTGTGGACGGAGAGCGGTGGGCCAGCGGGCACGCATCGGGTGAACGACGAGAATCGATGGGTGGCTCGCAGTACTCTCGATTGGCAAGCGGATCGATTCAACCGAATCAAGTTGGGCGGTGAGTTTACCAGGTACGACATTCACTCGTTCAACGGTTCGATGTTTGTTCCCAATGGGCGCGCCTACATCGAGAAGCCGGTCCGCTGGAGTGGCTTCTTCCAGAACCGGCTTGACCTGGGAGACGTGGTGGTCGAGGGCGGTTTGCGGTACGACTACTACCGTTCCGGTGCCGAGCGGACCTTTCTGCTGGACCTGACCCAAGGCAGCCCGACCATCAACCAGTACGTGTTTCTGCCGAAGAGCACCGATTACCGGGGCACCGCGCCGGTGGGCGAAGGACCGGCGGATTGCTCCGCCACCGGGTGCCCGTTGACGGTTTTCCGAACAGATCAGAGCCACGACTATCTGAGTCCGCACATCCAGGTGGCTTTTCCGGTGACCCGGACCACCAACTTTCGTTTGTCCTACGCGCACCAGGTGCAGGTACCGGATTTCGGGTTGATTTACGATTTTCGCGGCACGGATCTAGATTTCGGTCGGACCATCGTGTTCGAGTTCGGCATGCGGCATTCCTTCAGCGCTGACGCGGTGTTGGACATCTCGGCCTACAACAAGGACAACCTGTCCAACACTTCCGAAAGAATATTCACGCTGTTCGATCCGGCGGCGAACAACTTGCCGATTTCGCAGTTGCTGATCACCAATGCCGACTTCGGCAATGTCAAGGGGATCGACCTTCGCTACGACCGGCGCTTCGGCAACCTGTTCAACGGAACGCTGGCCTACACCTTCGAGGATGCCAAGAGTACC
>CAJVYZ010000070.1 GCA_913009915.1 uncultured Gemmatimonadota bacterium
GAGGTGAGTAGGGTAGGAGAGAGTGAGTAAGCGATTGCAGAGAGGTTTCCCGGCAGGACGCTCTTCCGATCTTCAAGGACTGTGTGACTATTTTTTTTTTTTTTTTTTCAAGCAGAAGACGGCATACGAGATATATCAGTGTGACTGGAGTTCAGACGTGTGCTCTTCCGATCTATCATTACCGACCTCAGGATGCCCAACGCGAGCGGGCGCGAGTTCTACGAGGCGCTCCAGCGAGACCGTCCCGAGTTGATCAAACGCATCGTCTTCAGCACCGGCGACACCGTCCGCGACGACACTCTCGAGTTTCTCGAGGCACAGGGACGTCCCTGTCTCCAGAAGCCATTCAGCCTCGTCGAACTCCGCCAGGTCCTCTGCCAACTCACGTCATAAGGCTGTGTCGGTTCGACGCAGCCCGTCTCATCCCGCGGACACCGGCATCCCCGGATACCCCGGAGCGCCCGGCAGGCCCGGACGCCATCCTGGCCCGGATCTTGACCCTCCTGGAATGGGACGGGACGCCTGATTATCGTTCTCATAGAATCCTACGTATTGGGTACTAATGATTTACGTCTGCATTCCGAGTCACAACGAGGCCGACACCATCGGCATCCTCCTGTGGAAGATCCGCAAGGTCTTCGCCGAGTTTCCGCGGGAGTATCATATCCTGGTACTCGACGACGGCTCCACCGACCGCTCCGCGGACGTGGTGGAACCGTACAAGAAAGTCCTCCCCCTCACGGTCATTCGGCACGATCGCCGGGAGGGGTACGCCGCGGCCGTGGAGACCCTCCTCCGGGCCGCCGTGCAACGGACCGACCGACCGAAGCGGGACAGCGCCTTGCTGCTGCAGGCGGACTTCACCTACGACGCCGGCAGGATTCCGGATTTTGTCCGGCGGTTGGAGAGCGGAGCCGACTTGGTGGTGGGCCAGGCAACGCTGGTAGGCGCCCCCAGCTGGTACCGGTGGCTTCGGAGTTGGGCCCACCGGCTGTTCCGCAAGTCGGCCAACGTCGAGGGGGCCTCCGACCTGGCCAACGGCTTCGTCGCCTGCCGACTCATTACGGTCCGGAATGCCATGCGAAATGCCTCCGGCAAGTTCTTCGCCACCGACGGCTGGGCCGCCAACGCCGAGCTGCAGGCGAGAGTGGCTCAGGTAGCCCGCAGCGTGGCGACACTCGATGTCGAGGAACGCCACGACATGCGCCAGCGGCCCAGCCGGGTACGACCCCTGGCACAGGCACTGGCGCTGTGGCGCCAGCGGAAGGGTATCGTCCTGCCCACAGTCAAGAACGACCCTGAACGGCACCCCCGGCCCCGTACCCGCGGCCGCCGGAAGGGAAGGCCGCGGGCGGCATGACCGGTCTCATCCTCACCGTACTGCTCCAGGGCGCCAGCGTCACATCGGCCCAAACCGCCTCGCCGCCGGTTGTCCACCGGCCGGCGGCGTTCGTGGTGGGCGAGCACCTGCGCTACGCCGTGAAGATCGGCATGCTCAGGGTTGGGACGGCGACCATGTCGGTCGTCGGCCTGGACACGGTTCGCGGTGTGGAGAGTTACCACTTCGTGTTCACCATCGAAGGAGGCGTGCTGGGATACCGGGTGCACGACCGGGTCGAGGCGTGGACCGGCCGGGACGATCTGATCACCCGCCGGTTCTACAAGAAGATCGAGGAGGGGAGTTTCCGAGCCGAAGAACGCCTGGAGATCTTTCCCGACTCGGGCTATTACGTCGTCAACGGGGTCGAACGCAAACCGAGTCCGCCTGAGCCCTTGGACGAGACCTCGTTCTTCTACTTCATGCGGTCGGTGCCGTTGGAAGTGGGCCAGACCTATGTCTACCATCGCTACTACAAGGCGGAGAACAACCCGCTGACCATTGCCGTGACCAAGCGCGAGCGGATCAAGCTCCCCGACGGCACGAAGGTTCAGTCACTGAAGCTCGAACCGGTCATGGGAGAACACGAACTGCTGGCCCGCAGGGTCCGGGCACAGATCTGGCTCACGGACGACCAGCGGCGCCTGCCGGCACGGATCCGGCTCAAGACCCCGTACGGAACCCTCACGCTCAAACTCGAAGCCATCGAGCATGTGGATCCGGACGCGCCGACCGAGTAACCGCAGAAGACCGTGACATGAGCGCTACCAAAAACGCCCGGCCTTGGCCGGGCGTTCCCTTTGGGTTGCCGTGTTGAGAGCTAGGCTGCAGGTTTACCTTTGATCATCTCCTGCACCCTGTCGGCCGCCGAGGGGCTCACCAGCCGGAGAATGAGGTAAAACACGAACCCGACGAAGGCGAGCCACATCAGGGTCCAGAACAACCCAACCGCCAAGCCGAGCAGCTTGAACGCCACTTTGATGGCGAACACGGCCACAAGGGCGAATGTTGCGTAACCGACGAGACTTCTGATCATGCCAATCTCCTCCCGATCTGCCAGACATCAGCCTGTACGGCGTGACGTTTCAATAAGTTTCATTGACCATATAAGTGGCTGAATTTCAAGAAGTTATCGTTGTGGGCGGTGGCGCGATAGGCGCCGCCTGCGCCCGGGAACTCGCCCGGGCCGGCCGCTCCGTGCTGGTCATCGACCGGGGCCGTGGCACCGGCGAGGCGTGGACGGCGGCCGGCGGGATGTTGGCGCCGCAGATCGAGGCCCACACGGAAGATCCGCTGTTCGACCTGGGTCTGGCCGGGCGCAACCGGTATACCGAGCTGGCGCCGTCGCTCCAGGAAACCACCGGCATCGACATCGGTCTGTGGCAGGAGGGCATTGCCCAGGTCGCTCAAACGGAAGACTCGGTCGAGTTGCTGAAATCGAAGGTGGCCTGGCAACGCCAGCAGGGCCACTTGTGCGACTGGCTGGCCGCGGACGAGGTGGCCACTCGCTGGCCCTGGATGGGGCCGACCCACGGGGCGCTGTGGGCGCCGGAGGAAGGAGCCCTGAATCCGGTGCCGCTGGTGGAGGCGCTGCTGGCCGACGCCCAGGCCGCCGGCGCCCGAGTGGTGCACGATACCGCGACCCGGCTCGAGCGGCGCGGCGACCGGATCATCGGCGTCGTAGGCAAGGAGATCTACCATTCCGACGCGGTGGTCATTGCCGCCGGCGCCTGGTCCGGGAAGCTCGACGGTCTGCCCCGCCCCATATCGGTGGAGCCCGTTCGCGGGCAGATGGCGGCGGTTCCCTGGCCCCAGATGATCGAGCCCTTCATCATGTACAGCGCCGATGGCTACATCATCGCCCGCGAGGGCGAAGCCCTCCTCGGCTCCACCATGGAGAACGCCGGGTTCGAGGCCGAGGTCACCTCGGCCGGACTGGCGAGCATCTTCTCGGCCGCGACCTCCCTGTGTCCCGGACTCGCCAAGCAGGAGGTCCGCCGGACCTGGGCCGGGCTCAGGCCGGTCACGCCCGACGGCCTCCCCATCGTCGGCCGCGAGCCGTCGGTAGAGGGACTGTGGCTCGCCACCGGGCACGGCCGCAACGGTATTCTGCTGGCGGCCATTACCGGTTTGTTGATTGCCGAAATGATGTCCGGCGATTCGACGACCATCGAAGACCTCGACGCCCTGAAAGCCCTCGATCCGGCTCGCTTCTGGCGATGGTAGGCACGGGGCGGAGGCGGTTGATGAACGGATTATTGGGCCGCTTGCTGGCGGTCGGCGTAGCCGGCCTGGTGATAGGCTGCCAGGCCGACGATCCGCCGGTCGAGCCGGGTCCCGCGCTCGACGTCGCCCGTGAGCGATCCTCGTACGTGGCGTGGCTCGAGAGTTCACCAATCTCCCCGCTCCGGGCCGTGGCGCGGATCCCCCTGACCGACACGATCACCATTGGCCCGTCCCATTCAGATATCCCGCTGGCAGACGTCGCCGAACGGCGGCTGGTCCCGGGCCGCGGTGTGGCTACTCTCGAGAGCGAATCAGACCGGCGGATGGTCGCCCCATACGTCCCGGTGGTGGTGGATGGCTATCGGCTGAGCATCCAGGGAGAGCGCCAACGCCCGATCGTGATGATGTTCGGCCCTGCCACCCCGAACGAGCATGCGAAGGCACCAACCTACTATCCCATCGACACGAACCTGGTGTTCGAGGTCGAGCTCCAGCGGAGCAAACGGCGGGCAGTGCGAATGCTGGCCGTGGACGGCCTCGAGGTCGAGGGAACCATCGTAGGGACCGTAACCGTTCCACTCGGTGAGGGCGGTACCGGCCTCGAGGTCCGTCACGTTCCCGACCCCGGCACCGAAGAGTCCGAGCTGGAGATCTACTTCCGGGACGAGACCAACAGCAGTGGCACCTACCCGGCAGGCCGGTTCGTAGCACTGGAACCCGTAGTGGGCGATCGCTACCGGCTCGACTTCAACCGGGCGCGCAACCCGTTCTGTGCCTACAGCACCATCTATCCGTGCCCGGTGCCGTGGCGGGGGAATATGGTCGCTGCCAGGATAGAAGCGGGTGAGAAATATCAGCTGTCAGATATCAGCGATCAGACGGCTGACCAACAGCTGACCGCTGACCGCTGAAATCTGACAGCAGCCCACAGGACACCAAATGACATCACTCATCAGAACAATCGGCGCGATCACCATGCTCGTGGTGGGGTGTGGGGGAGGCACGGAACACACCAACCAATGGAGTGCGGCGCTTGACTTGGCTGGGGGACCTCTCCGGTTCGCTCTCGAGTTTGATGTGGCTGCGGGCTCCGGACGTGTCTGCAGCGGCTCGATGTGCCAGGAGTTGTCCAGTGTGGCCCAGGTGGGCGACAGCATCATCCTGGAGATCGGCGACTACGCGGCGACGATCGCCGCCCGTCCGCGGGGAGACTCCCTGATCGGCGAGTACCGCAACGTCGGCAACCGGGGGCCGCGGGTCATCTCGTTCCGGGCCCGGCGGGGAGCGTGGCCCGCCGAAACCGAGGTGCCGGCGTCACTGGCGGGCACATGGAACGCCACCTATTTCCGTGAGGACGGCCGCACTAGCCCCCGGGTGTTCTACTTCGAGGAAACCGAGCGGGGCCTGGAAGGCACCATCGTTTCGAACACGGGCGACTACGGCCGCTTCTGGGGCCGGGCCGAGGCCGACAGTTTCTCGATGGCCCACTTCGACGGGTCTTTCGTGTATATGCTGACCGGCACCATCCGGGGTGACACGCTCGAGGGCCTGTTTCACGCCGGTGCGCGCAGCCAGTCCCGATGGAAAGCCGTTCGGGCCACCGAGGGCGGCGAGCCGCATCTGCGGGATCGAATGGAGCTGACGCGCGTGGTGGCGCCGGAACCGTTCCACTTCAGCTTCCCCGACCTCGACGGCCGGATCGTCACCAGCGAAGACGAGCGCTTCCAAGGCAAGGTGCTCCTCATCGACATCTTCGGCTCTTGGTGCCCCACGTGCCACGACGCGGCCCCCTCGATCGTGCAGTTCTATCGGGATTACCACGACCGCGGGCTCGAAATCGTTGGCCTGGCCTACGAAGTCACCGGCGACAGTGCCATCGACAACGCTCAGGTGCGCCGCTACCGGGACAAGTTCGCTATCGAATTCCCCTTGCTGTTGGCCGGGATCAACGTCACCTCGGCCACGGCCGCCACCCTCCCCCAACTGGAGGGCTTCACCGCCTACCCGACCGCGATCTTCATCGGCCGGGACGGGTTGGTCCGGAATATCCACGCCGGATTCATGGGCCCGGCCACGGGTGCGCAGCACGACCGCCTCATCCAGGAGTTTGCCGCCCTCATCGAGGAACTCCTGCAGGAGCCGGTCTAAGCGGAATCCTCCTTCCGCGCCCTTTGGTCCCAGGCTATCTTGCTTGGCTGGCGGCAGTTAGCCGTCTGGCACACTGGTTAGGGGTACTCCGCGTGGCAGCTCCCATGGTTCAAATCACCCACACACGAGATCGCCGGACGGTCGGGACGATCCCGCCGCTGCCGGGCCAGGATTCCGCTGGCCGGAAACCCAGCTGGCTCAAGGTACGTGCTCCGGGCGGGGCTAACTACGCCCGCATTCGCAAGCTCATGCGCGAACTGGACCTGCACACGGTGTGTGAAGAGGCGCGCTGCCCCAACGTGGGGGAGTGCTGGGAGCACAAGGCCGCCACGTTCATGATTCTGGGCGACGTGTGCACCCGCAATTGCACCTACTGCGCGGTGGCCCACGGCACTCCGGGACCGTACGACCCGGTCGAAGCTACCCGGCTGGCCGAGGCCGTGACCCAGATGGGCCTGGCCCACGTGGTGATCACCTCGGTCGACCGCGACGACCTCCCCAACAAGGGCGCCGAGGCCTTCCGCGACTGCATCCTGGAAATCAGGCAACGGATGCCGGACACCTCCGTCGAGGTATTGATCCCCGACTTCCAGGGATCCGAACGGGCGCTCGAGATCGTCATGGGTGCCAAGCCGGCCATCCTCAACCACAACCTCGAGACAGCCGAGCGGCTGTACCGCCTGGCACGCCCGGGCGGCCGCTATCGCCGGGCGTTGACGGTATTGGCCAATGCCAGGCGCATGGGCGGACCGAAGGCGCTAACCAAGTCGGGCATGATTCTGGGGATGGGGGAAGAGTGGGACGAAGTGGTGCGCTGCATGGAAGATCTGCGACGCAGCGACGTCAACATCTTGACGCTGGGGCAGTATCTCAGGCCTTCGGCCAGCCACCTCCCGATAGCTCGCTACTACTCGCCCGACGAATTCAGCGAGTTGGCCGAGATCGGGCGCTGTCTCGGCTTCGACCACGTCGAGGCCAGCCCGCTGACGCGCTCGTCCTACCACGCCTGGGAACAGGTCGACAAGGCCAACGCGGTGAGGAACGAGGCATGAGCGGATCGACCGCATCCAAGAAGAAAGGTTCGAAGCGTCCGGCCAAGGCAACTCCGGCGGCAACGGAGGAGCAATGCCGGAACTGGTACCACCAGTTGTGCCTGTTGCGCCGGTTCGAGGAGAAGGCCGCGGAGGCGTACAGCTTGGGGAAGATTGGCGGGTTCTGTCACCTCTACATCGGACAGGAAGCGGTCGGCGTCGGCGTCATGGCGTCCCTGCGCGAGGACGACTACATCGTAGGGTCCTACCGGGAACACGGCTTGGCGTTGGCGCGGGGAGTACCGCCGCGGTCGATCATGGCCGAGTTGTACGGCAAGGCCGACGGATGTTCGGGCGGCAAGGGTGGCTCCATGCACCTGTTTGACGCCGACCGCAACTTCCTTGGCGGGCACGGCATCGTGGGAGGCCAGATCCCCTTGGGCACGGGGATGGCCTTCGCTGCCAAGTACCATGGCACCGACCAGGTGTCCGTTTCGTTCTTCGGAGAAGCCGCGGCCAACATCGGGTCGTTCCACGAATCGCTCAACATGGCGGCCCTGTGGAAGCTGCCGGCGGTGTACATCCTCGAGAACAACGGGTACGGCATGGGCACCGCCATCGCGCGGGCCACGGCCAGCATGGACCTGTTCCACCGCGCCTACTCCTACGACATGGAAGCCGAGGCCGTCGACGGGCAAGACGTGTTCGCGGTCAAGGACGCCATGGAGCGGGCGGTCGAGCGAGCGCGCACCAAGTCCGAACCGACACTGCTGGAAATGCGGACGTACCGGTACGTGGGACACTCGATGTCCGACGCGGCCCACGGTACCTACCGCACCAAGGACGAGGTCGAGGAATACCGCAAACGGGATCCGCTGGTGATCATGGCTGCCTTCATGAAGAAGCAGGGGATGACCGACGACGACGGATTGAAAGCGATCGACGACGAGGTGAAGACCGAGGTGCAGGACGCCATGGACTACGCCGACCAGTCGCCTGACCCGCCCCTCGAAGCCCTGTATACCGATGTGTACGCGGAGGGCGGGTGATGCTCACTCTTACCTATCGCGATGCCCTCAATGAAGCACTCCGCGAAGAAATGCAGCGGGACGATCGCGTGTTTCTCATGGGCGAGGAAGTGGCCGAGTACGACGGGGCCTACAAGGTCAGCCGCGGACTGCTCAAGGAGTTCGGCCCCAAGCGGGTGGTGGATACGCCAATCGCGGAACTGGGCTTTACCGGTCTGGGCGTCGGGGCGGCCATGGTGGGTCTGCGGCCGGTCATCGAAGTCATGACCTGGAATTTTGCCCTGCTGGCCATCGACCAGATCGTGAACTCGGCCGCCAAGATGCGCTACATGTCCGGGGGCCAGGTGGGCGTCCCCATGGTGATCCGCGGGCCCAACGGGTCCGCCCTCCAGCTGGCGGCGCAGCACTCCCAGGCGTTCGAGGCGTGGTACGCCCACATACCCGGGCTCAAGGTGGTGATGCCGGCCACGCCGGCCGACGCCAAGGGCCTGCTGAAGTCGGCCATCCGCGACGATGACCCGGTCGTCTTCATGGAAGGCGAGATGCTGTACAACCTCAAGGGCGAGGTGCCCGAGGGCGACATCACCGTTCCCATCGGTGCGGCCGACGTCAAGCGGACCGGCTCGGACGTCACCATCGTGTGCCACTCCAAGACAGTGGCTCAGGCGCTGAAGGCGGCCGACCGCCTGGCCGAAGAGAACATCTCGGCGGAGGTCGTGGATCTGCGGACCATTCGACCGATGGACACGGACACCATTTTCACCTCGGTGTCGAAAACCAATCGGTGCGTCGTGGCCGAAGAGGGGTGGCCCTTCGCCGGAGTGGGAGCGCAGGTGGTCGACTACATCCAGCGAAACATCTTCGACGAACTCGATGCACCCGTGATACGCGTTACGGGCGCCGACGTTCCCATGCCCTACAACAAGCGCCTGGAGAAGGAAGCGAGGGTCGATCCCGCCAAGATCGTCGCCGCCGCCAAGCGCGTCCTCTACCTCGAGTAACCATGGCCACAAATGTCGTGATGGAGGCGCTGTCCCCGACGATGGAAGAGGGCCGCCTCGTCGAATGGAAAATGGCGGAAGGCGCCAAGGTGTCGGTGGGCGACGTGTTGGCCGAGGTGGAAACCGACAAGGCCATCATGGAGCTGGTGGCCCGGGTCGACGGCACGCTGCTCAAGCACCTGGTCCCAGCAGGCTCGACCGTACCGGTGGCCGAGCCGGTCGGCATCATCGGCGAGCCGGGAGAAGACGTCAGCGGGGGCGATGACAGCGGGGGCAGCGAGGGCAGCGGGAGCAGCGAGGGCAGTGACATAAGCGAGGGCAGCGGGGCGGCGGGGCAGGGCGAGGATGCCGGCGAGGGCAGCGGGGGCGGTGAGGCAGCGGATGTTGCTGTTACTGCCCCGCAGCCCCGCAGCTCTGCTGCCCCGCCGCCAGGGGGCCGGATAAAGGCTTCGCCGCTAGCGCGGCGGATCGCTGAGGAACATGGGGTCGACTTGGAGATCGGAAGAGCACACGTCTGAACTCCAGTCACACTGATATAACTCGTATGCCGTCTTCTGCTT
>CAJVYZ010000071.1 GCA_913009915.1 uncultured Gemmatimonadota bacterium
TTTTTTCAAGCAGAAGACGGCATACGAGATATATCAGTGTGACTGGAGTTCAGACGTGTGCTCTTCCGATCTGCGACCATGGACCGGTGCGGCTCAGTCGACCTTCAGTACTGCCAGGAAGGCTTCCTGGGGGATCTCGACCGAGCCGAGTTGCTTCATCCGCTTTTTGCCCTCCTTCTGTTTGTCGAGGAGCTTGCGCTTGCGGCTGATGTCGCCGCCGTAGCACTTGGCGGTGACGTCCTTGCGGAAGGCCGAGATGGTCTTGCGGGCGATGATCTTCTGACCGATCGCGGCCTGGATGGCGACGGCATACAGCTGCCGCGGGATCAGTTCCTTGAGTTTCTCGGCCACCTTCCTGCCCCACTCGTAGGCTTTGTCCGTGTGGATGATGACGCTGAAGGCATCCACCGGCTCGCCGTTGAGCAGCAGATCCAGTTTGACCAGCTTCGACGCGCGGTAGTCGGCCAGTTCGTAGTCGAGCGAGGCGTAGCCTCGGCTGATCGACTTGAGTTTGTCGTAGAAGTCCAGCAGGATCTCCCCCAAGGGGAACTCCCAATCGAACTCCACGCGCGAAGTGTCGACGTAGCGCATGCCGAGGTAGACCCCGCGGCGTTCCTGCCCCAGATGCATGATGCCGCCGATGTACTCGCTGGGGACGAGAATGCGGGCCTTGACGTACGGCTCCTCGATGCGATCGATGGTCGCGGTGTCCGGCAGGTGCGTCGGGTTCTCGACGACGACCATCTGGCCGTCGGTGGTGTACACGTGGTACTCCACCGTCGGCACGGTGTTGATGAGCGCCAGGTCGAACTCGCGCTCGAGCCGCTCGACCACGATTTCCAGGTGCAACAGGCCCAGGAACCCGCAGCGGAAGCCGAATCCGAGCGCGGTGGACGATTCGGGCTCGTAATGCAGACTGGCATCGTTGAGCACCAGTTTCTCCAAGGCGTCCCGCAGCGCCTCGTATTGGTCGGAGTCGGTGGGGTACAGGCCGGCGAACACCATCGAGTGGACTTCCCGGTAGCCCTCCAAAAGTGCCGTATCGAGGTGCTCGGCGTCGATGACGGTATCGCCGACGCGCGCGTCACCCACTTCGCGCAGGCTGGCGATCAGATAGCCGACCTCTCCCGCGCTCAGCGAGCCGGTGCGCTGTTGGCCCAATTGCAGGTACCCGACCTCCGATACCGTGTACTGGTCTTCCAGGTGTGATCCGAAAGCGACGCTCATGCCTTCGCTGAGGGTGCCCTCGACCACTCGGATACTGGGAATGGCCCCGCGGTATTTGTCGAAGTACGAATCGAATATCAGGGCCCGGAGCGGAGCTTGTGGATCGCCCTTGGGGGCCGGGACCCGCTCCACGATGGCGGCCAGGAGTGCGTCGATGCCGGTGCCTTCCTTGGCCGACACGGCCAGGATATCGTCCGCGGTACCACCGAGGAGATCGACGATTTCCTGCGCCCGGCGGTCCGGTTCGGCGCCCGGAAGATCGATCTTGTTGAGGACCGGAATGATCTCGAGGTCGGCGTCGAGCGCCAGGAACAGGTTGCTGATGGTCTGTGCCTGGATACCCTGGGTGGCGTCGACCACCAGGATGGCCCCCTCGCAAGCCGCCAGGGACCGGGACACTTCGTAGGTGAAGTCGACGTGTCCCGGAGTGTCGATCAGGTTGAGTTCGAAGGCCTCCCCGTCGGGGGCGGTGTATTCCATCCGCACGGCGTTCAGCTTGATGGTGATGCCGCGTTCCCGCTCGAGGTCCATGGTGTCGAGCAACTGGTCGCGCATGAGGCGCTGCTCCACCGCGTGGGTCGACTCGATGAGACGGTCGGCCAGGGTGGACTTGCCGTGGTCGATGTGGGCCACGATGCAGAAGTTGCGGATGCGGGCGGCTTGCATCCGCGGAATATAGCCGGAGGCCGGTGCCGAGGGCTTTGCCCTCGGTGCCGGCCTCCCGCGCTGTCGGCTGTTGGCTGTCTACGTCCTGCGCCCTACGCCCTACGCCCCTTCAACAATCTTCTTATGACTCTCCGGATTCCACTGCGGCCTCTCCGGCTTGTCGGCGATGTCTTTCCCCAGGTAGTAGAGCAGCGAAATGAGGCGGCTCATCTTCTCGGTGTCGATCTTGTCGATCTCGTCGGACACCTTGTGGTAGTCGTCGTGGACGCCGTTGAAGAAGAACAGAATCGGCACGCCCTTCCGGGCAAAGTTGTAGTGGTCCGATCGACCATAGAAGTTTTCTTCAGGCCATATGTCGTCGATGGCCGTCATGCCGAGTTCCGGGTGGTCACCGTTGACTCTGTTGAGGGTTTCGCCCAGGTCGGAATGCTCCTTGCCGATGGCCACGATGGTATCGGGCCAGTTGCGGCCGATCATGTCGATGTTGATGTTGGCCACCATGTCCTCTACCGGCACCGTGGGATGGTCGGCAAAGTAGGCACTGCCCCACAGTCCCTGTTCCTCGCCGCTTACAGTAATGAACACGATGGACCGACGGGGCCTGGTCTCCGCCTTGGCAAAGGCTTCGGCCAGCATCAGCACGCCGACGGTGCCCGAGGCGTCGTCGTCGGCGCCGTTGGAAATCGAATCTGCCTGGCCCGATCGGATGCCGAGGTGATCCATGTGCGCCGAGTACACCACGTACTCATTCTTGAGCGTGGGATCGCTGCCCTCGAGGATGCCGATGGTGTTGGGTGCGCTGCTCTCCTCCAGCATATTCTGCTTCAGGTCGACGCCGATCATGAGGGATGCAAGGTCCTGGGTTACCAGGCCATCGGCCGTGCGGATTCCTTCAAAGTCCAGCCCGGTCGCGGCCGCGACATCGGCTAAGGCCGCCTCTCGTACCTCGACGATGGGTGTTTCGCCACCGGCCTGCGCCTGCAGCACGGTCCGAGGCCGACTTTGACGTTCGAGCCTGCCGGCGAATTCGGTATCCGAGCGGCTGGAAACGGCCACCACCGCTGTGGGATTGGTGTTGCGGATGGCGAGAAGTCCCTGGCGAAATTTGCCATCGCGCAGTTTGGCGAAGTCGATCACCAGCAAGGCAACCTTGCCTTCCAGGTCGAGTTTGTTGATCTCCTCCTCGTCGAGCATCCCGCCGATGACGAAGACGGGTCCATGAACCTCTTCCGTCGGGATCCCGCCAAACCAGCGCGCGGCATCGGTCTTGAAGGACAGGTGAGTGTCTGTTCCGTCCATCATGAACCCTACGTGTGAATTCTCCACATCGAGCTGCATCTGGTAGATGGGATAGCGTTGAAACCAGGTGCCCTTCTCCCCACCAGGCTTCAGACCGAAGCTGGCGAATTGGTCGGCCACATACTGAGCCGTCATGTCGAGCCCGGGGCTCGGCGTGTCCCGTCCCATCATCGAATCATGGGCGATGACGCTGAGGTGCTGGTAGATGGCGTCGGGGGTGATCACGCCGGTCGGGTTCGTTGCAGCGGCCATCTGGGCGGTCAACGGGCTCCCCGCCGCCGAGGCGAGTGCTGCTACAGCCAGGCAACGGAACAATGTTGGTTTCACAGGGGTCTCTCTTGTCATGGGTTGGGCGAATCCGGCTCGCCGGGGCAAACTAATGGCCCGAGCCCTGGCCGGGTCAACGTGGCACCGGGCGGGCCTCATGGCCTCCACACAATGGTACGGCCCGCCGCCCGGCGGTGTTTCGCCCGGTCCGGCGGGCCGGGATCCGGTAGCGGCGCAGACGGGGTTTTGCGGTACTTCCCGGGACCTGTAGCGGCACGGGCCAAGCCACGGCGCCGGTTCCCATAACTCGTTGTCGAATAGATATTTGAGAACTGACACCTGGGCGCCGGTTTGGTGTCGTGTCCCGGGTGGATGACACCATGACGGGGGTGCGCAGGTCGCAGGGCGCAGGGGCCCTTCGCTTGGGGTCCTTGTGGTGGGATGCTCGGCAATATGCCTCTATCAGGAAGGTGATATTCGTCGGGCTGGATGGCGCGTGGGTCGGCATCCGGGTCCGGGGATTTATTCCGTGCTTTGACATCGGGGGCCACCCGCCTACGTTCCTGGCCCGCTATTGGAGGCAATGCTCGATCACATGCGGCTCGATCTGCTGGACCCGGTTGAGGTTTCCCGCCTGGGCGGCCTGGAGTTGTCGACCGAGGGCGTGGTGGAGGGGTTTCTCACGGGATTGCACCGGTCCCCCAAGCGGGGGTTCTCGGTGGAATTCGCCGAGTATCGCATGTACCAACCCGGCGACGAGTTGCGCTACATCGATTGGAAGGTCCTCGGCCGGAACGACCGGCTCTACGTCAAGCAGTTCGAGGAAGAGACCAACCTGCGGGCGATGATCGTGCTGGACGCGAGCCGCTCGATGGCCTGGACCGGATCGCCCGACACGCTGTTGACGAAACTCGAGTACGCCAAGCGCTTGGCCGCCGCCATTGCTCTGGTGCTGCTTCGGCAACACGATGCTACCGGACTGATCACCTTCGATGACGAGGTGCGGTCGGTCACGCCGGCCAAGGCTCGAATGACGCACTGGCGCCGCTTGCTGAAAGAACTGAACGGGTTGGAACCGGGCCATGGTACCGCCGCCGGGCCGGCGCTGGCGCGGGTGGTGGACCTGCTACGCCGCCGGGGCCTGGTGGTGTTCATCTCCGACTTGTTGCTCGAGCGCGACGCGGCCCTCAAGGCGTTCAAGTTCCTGCGGCACCGGGGCCACCAGGTGCTGGTGCTGCACGTGATGGATCCGGGCGAGGTGACCCTCGAAGGGCTGCAGGAGGTCCGCTTCGAAGACCCCGAGACCCGTGATGCCGTCATCCTCAGGCCCCGTGATTGGGCCGGCGTGTACCAGCAGACCGTGAGCCGCGCGGTCCAGGCGTGGCGGGTGGCGTGCCGCAGCAACGGCATCGGCTACCACTGCATCACCTCGGACACCCCGTTTGGGTTGGCGTTGCGCGAGGCGCTGGCTTCGCCGTCCGGGGTTGCGTGAGTTTTCTCCATCCGTGGATGCTGTTGGGCCTGGGCGCCGCGGCCATCCCCATCATCCTGCACCTCATTGCCCGGCGCCGACCGCCCACGGTGATCTTCCCGGCGGTACGCTACCTGGTCGATACCGCGCGCGAGCACCAGCGGCGACTCCGCATTCGAAACCTCCTCCTCCTGCTGGTGCGCACGGCGCTCATCGTGGCACTGATGCTGGCCGCGTCGGGCCCCAGTGTTCCCATCAGTGGAGTACCGGGCCACGCCCCGAGCGCCTTGGTGGTCATCGTCGACAACTCCGTGAGCAGCGGCGCAGTCGCCGGCGGGACGGCCGTGGGCGAGCCGCTCAGGAGGGCCGCCGCCGAGGTGCTCTCGCGAGCCACTCCCGAAGACGCCCTGTGGCTGCTGACGGCGGATGGCCCGGCCCGGAGCGGCGACCGAAAAACGCTCACCGGTATGGTCGACAGTCTGGCAGTCTCATCCATGAGGCTGGACCTGGGAGCGGCAATCCGGCAGGCGGACGCCATCCTGGCGGGAGAGGAACGCCCGGGTGAAATCTTCCTGATCACCGATCTCCAGCGGACCGCCGTGTCGCCGGCGGCTACCGAGGCCCCGCTGGTGGTGGTACGGCCGGAGGGCGACGTGGTGTCCAACGTCGGAGTCGGCTCGGTAGCAACCGGGACCCAGCCGTGGCAGCTGGACGGAGGTGGTCTCATCGTCACCATAGCCGGAGATGCCGACGGTCCTGTGGCGCTGTCGGTCGCGGCCGGCGGCAGGCCGGAGCGGCAGGCGTTGGCTGCCCCCGGCGTGCCGGTGGCTGTGGCGGTTACCGGACTGACGCCAGGGTGGGGGCCGGGGGGGGTGTCGGTCGACCCCGACGAACTCAGGGCCGACGACCGGCGGGTGACCGCGGTTCGGGGGGCGCCGGTGGCGCGGGGGACGTGGAACCCGGCCGATCTTCACCTGGCCACCGCGGTGCAGGTTCTCGAAGCCGACGGGCGGGTCCGGAGGGGCAATGAAGTGACTCTGGGCGGCCTCGGCCGGGTTGGGGGTCTCTCGGTGGTGTTTCCGCCGGCCGATCCGGCTGAGTTGGGAGCGCTCAATCGCGCTCTCGGCCGGCGCGGCGTCGCCTGGCGTTTCGGAGATCCGGTAACCGCAGCCGAACGGAGTGACAGCGGCGCGCTGGTCGGCGCGGTGGGTGTCGCCCGGCGCTATCGCCTGGAGCGGTCGACGGCGGGTGGAACCGGGATACTGGCAACGGTCGGCGGCGAACCGTGGATGGTGCGGCACGCCGGGGTGGTGTTGCTGGGCAGCCGGCTCGATCCGGAGTGGACGGAGCTGCCGCTCGCGGCCGAATTCGTGCCGTTCGTCGATGCCCTGATAAACCGGGTGGCGCGCGGAGAGGTGGCGCTGCGCGAGGGGACGCCGGGCGGTACGGTGTTGCTGCCCGACAGAACCACGGAAGTACACAGCGGTGAGCGGCGCTGGACGGTCGAAGGCGGGGCGCCGTTCAGCCCTCCGGCAACCGGGCTCTACTACCTGGTCGCAGGGTTCGATACCATGGGAGTCCTGGCGGCCAACGTCGACGTGCGCGAGTCCTACCTGGAGCGAGCCGGAGACCGGGCCATCCGGCAACTGTGGCACCCGGCCCGAATCATCGAGCCGGAACGTGCCCGGGACGTGGTGTTTGCGGCCGGGGCCCGTGGCGATCTACGCGGTCCGTTGTTGTGGTTGGCGTTGGCGCTGGCGCTCGTCGAAGTGGGCCTGGCGAGTCTGCGGAAGCGGGAAGCGTGAGTCTGGAGCCGGTACTCGACGCCTTTGCCCGGGTGCCCGCGGTTCAGGAACTGGAGCATGCCCTCCCTGCCAGAAACGCGGCTCTGGCTCTGGGCGGACTCCCGGGGTCGAGCCCGGCGGTGCTGGTTGCCTGGTTGGCCCGAACCTTCCCCCAACGGTTGTTCACCGTGGTGGCGCCGACGCCCGCCGATGGCGAGCGATGGCTCGACGATCTGCGGACGCTCACCGATCTCCCGGCGGCGTTGTATCCCCAGCGGGAATCGCTGGGCGAGGACGAGCCCCACTACGAGATTGCCGGCGAGCGTATCGAGACGATCGACGCGTTGCTTGCCGGGCGACTCAGAATCCTGGTCACCACCGCTCGCGCCACGGCGGAACGGACCCGGATACCGGACGCTCTGGCGCACGCGACCATCACGCTGCAGGCCGGCCAGGACGGGGGGAAGGGCGGGGTCACCCTGGGGTCGCTGGTCGAGCGGCTGGAGAGCATGGGGTACCGCAAGGTGCCGACGGTGACGGAGGTAGCCGAGTTCAGCGTGCGGGGCGGCATCGTCGACGTGTACGGCTTCGGCATGGCTGCGCCGGCCCGCCTGGAGTGGTGGGGCGACACCCTGGAGTCGCTGCGGGCGTTCGATCTGACGTCCCAGCGATCGCTGGAACCGCTCGACGCCATCACCGTCCTGCCGATATCAGGCGTCACCATACGGGCCCATGATGAGGGCGAGCAGGCCGTTACCCGGCGGTCGCTCCTCGACCTGTTGCCCGGCGACACGGTGGTGATCGAGGAGTCGGTGGGGGCCGACGGTGAAGAGGTCGAGCGGATCTGGAACGAGGCCGACCATCACCTGGAAGTAGCTCGCCGGTTGGGGGAGGCGGTGGCCGACCGTGAGTCGCTGTTCGTCGAACCGTCCGTGTGGCGTGCGCAGTTGGACACCTTCCCGGGCCTCAGGCTCCGCGACGACCGATCCGCCATCGACGTGCAGTGCGGATTCTTTCCGCCGGAACGCGTCGACCGTGATCTCCCGCGGCTTCGCCGGCTGCTGGGCGGCCCCACGCCCACGTTGATCCTGTGTGACAACGAAGGACAACTGGAACGGCTCGACGAACTGCTGAGCGACGGCGGCCGCCGGCAGATAGGCGCCACGTTGGCCCTCGGGGCGCTGGACGGCGGCTTCGTCATGCCCACCCTCCGGGTGCTCACCGACCACGAGATCGTCCGCCGGGCCCGGCGGTTGCGGCGGGCACGACGTTACCGTCAGGCGGCCCCGTCCGCCGCGACCGGGTCCCTCAAGGAGGGCGATTACGTGGTGCACCTGGATCACGGCATTGGGATCTATCGCGGTATCGATACCATGCCACTGGGTGGCAGCACCATCCAGGTGGCGGTGCTGGAGTATCTGGGCGGTGACCGATTGAACGTGCCGCTCTACCGGCTGGATCAACTGGAACGCTATCGCGGAGCCGGGGAGGACGGCGACCGGGCGCCCCCCAAACTCCACAAACTGGGCGGCCCCAGTTGGAAGCGTACCCGGGACAAGACCAAGGCGGCCATCAAGGAGATGGCGGCCGAGCTGCTCGAGTTGTACGCCAGGCGTCGGGTGACGTCGGGTTATGCCTTCCCGCCCGACACGCGGTGGCAGCAGGAATTGGAATCGAGCTTTCTGTACGAGGATACCCCCGATCAGCGCCAGGCAACGGAGCAGGTCAAGCGGGACATGGAACAGCCGCGGACGATGGACCGGCTCCTGGTTGGTGACGTGGGCTACGGCAAGACCGAGATCGCGGTACGGGCGGCCTTCAAGGCGATCCAGGGAGGCAAGCAGGTCGCCGTGCTGGTGCCGACCACGATCCTGGCCGACCAACACGGGCGGACCTTCAGCGAGCGCCTGGCGGATTTCCCGGTGCGAGTGGAGGTGTTGTCCCGGTTCCGTACGCCGAAGGAGCAGAAGGCGATCGTCGCCGAGGTGACGGCGGGGAAAGTCGACGTGGTGATCGGCACGCACCGGCTGTTGTCGAAAGACGTGGTGTTCAAGGACCTCGGCCTGCTGATCGTGGACGAAGAGCACCGGTTCGGGGTGCGCCACAAGGAACGGTTGAAGGCTCTCCGGCTGTCGGTAGACGTGTTGACCCTCACCGCCACGCCGATCCCGCGTACCCTGCATCTGTCGTTGGCGGGGCTTCGGGACATCACCCTGATCGAAACCGCCCCACGCGACCGGTCGCCCATTCTGACGTTCATCGAACCGTGGGACGACGGGCTCATCGAGGAGGCGTTGGCCCGTGAACTGGACCGCGGGGGGCAGGTGTTCGTGGTGCACAACCGGGTCGAGACCATCGATACCATCGGTGCCCGGATACGGGCGCTGGCGCCGCGCGCCGAGGTGGCGGTAGCGCACGGACAGATGCCGGCCGAGGCCCTCGAGCGGGTGATGCACGATTTTGTGGCCGGCAAGGTATCCATCCTCGTCTCCACCATGATCGTGGAATCGGGATAGATCGGAAGATCACACGTCTGAACTCCAGTCACACTGATATATCTCGTATGCCGTCTTCTGCTTGAAAAAAAAAAAAAACACAAAACACAAATGTACGCATCACACGC
>CAJVYZ010000072.1 GCA_913009915.1 uncultured Gemmatimonadota bacterium
TTTTTTTCAAGCAGAAGACGGCATACGAGATATATCAGTGTGACTGGAGTTCAGACGTGTGCTCTTCCGATCTCGGTGGTGATGATCACCGGGAGATCGGGATGGAGCGCACGGATCTTTCGTAGAAGCTCGATGCCGTCGGTATCGGGGAGCCGCATGTCGAGCACCAGGACGTCCGGAGCGTCGGACTCGAGTTGGGCCAGGGCCTCACCACCGGTGCCGGCGAAACTCATCTCGAACCGCGGTCGGAAGAAACGCTGGTAACTGATCTGCAGGGCTTGCTCGTCCTCGACGAACAGGACGCGGCGTCGCTCAGCATCTGCCATAGTGTGCCGTCAGGGGAGGGGATGGTAACCTGCCTCGGATCAGGCAAGATAGCCCATGCCGATCCCGCTGAGAAGCCGAACCGGCCCCGGTGTCAGCCGGTAGACTCGGCCGGCGCCGGCTCGAACAATTCGTCCAGTTTCGTCAGCATGAGGAGAAACCGGATTTCGTCGTTGGTGTTTACCAGCGACACCGACTGACGGCGGTCCGCGGCGTGCCGCTGAATCAGCATGAGAGCCCCGAGACCTGCGGAATCCACGTTGGTCGTCTGGGCCAGGTCGATCACCAGCCGGCCGTTACCCTCGGGCATGCCGTTGAGCAACTTGATGGCGTCCTTGCGGACGCGGTCACGGGTCTCCAGACCCAGAGTCTCGGGCGCAGCGTACTGCTGCGTCGTCGGGCACGATGTCGCCATCCGAACCTCCGTACCCGACCAGCAACAGGAAAGAAGCGTGACGTCACACGGGTTTCTTTCCGCCGACGTCACGCCTCTTCGCGTGGCCATCCACCTTCGGCACCGAGCTATCTCGACCGCCGGTCGAGACCTCTAGTTTTGCGGCCCCGGATCACTCCGGGTGTGCTCTTATCGGGCGGTAAAATTTCAATTGTCTGCGGCCCCTCGGACCGCGCCCTGTTATGAGGCCAGTCCAGTGCCACAATCGGCAACGGTTGCCGTTGCAACACGTTAGCATGAAAAGGTGAGCCGGATCACCGGCACACTCCCCGGCGTAACGCCAGCCGGTTGGGAATTCTGCAACTCGCCACCGTGCAACGACCTGCACCGGAAAAACGGTCTTCCCAAAATCCACCGGCAACGCTAACATCTCCCCCATGACCAGCCAAATCGATACCTTGCTCGACGAAACCCGCAGGTTCCCCCCTCCGGAACAGTTTGCCGCTCAGGCCAACGCCACCGAAGCCACCTACCAGGCCGCCGCCAAAGACCGGGAGGCATTCTGGGCCACCGAGGCCGCCCAGCTCGACTGGATCGAACCGTGGCACACCGTGCTGGAGTGGAACCTCCCCCACGCCAAGTGGTTCGTCGGCGGCAAGCTCAACGTCTCCAGCAACTGCCTCGACCGGCACGTCAGCGGCGGCCGGGCAGACAAGGCCGCCATCATCTGGGAGGGAGAGCCGGGGGATACCCGCACGCTGTCCTACGCCGAACTGTCCCAGGAGGTCAACCGGTGCGCCAACGCCCTGCGGGGCCTGGGGGTGGGTAAGGGCGACCGGGTCGCCATTTATCTCCCCATGATCCCTGAGGCCGCTATCGCCATGTTGGCGTGCGCCCGTATCGGTGCAGTCCACTCCGTGGTTTTCGGCGGTTTCTCGGCCGAGTCGCTTCGGGATCGCATCAACGATGCCGAGGCCGTCGCGGTCATCACCGCCGACGGCGGCAATCGTCGCGGCCAGGTCGTGCCACTAAAAAAGTTTGCCGACAAGGCGCTCGAGGATACGCCCTCGGTACGCCACGTGCTCGTGGTTAGCCGGATCGGGGAAGCCGCCGACACTGTCATGCAACCAGGCCGGGACCACTGGTGGCACGAGATCGTGGACGCCGCCTCGACCGAAGCGACGCCGGAACCGATGGACGCGGAAGATCTGCTGTTCATCCTCTACACCTCGGGCACCACCGGGAAACCCAAGGGGATAGTGCACACCACCGGTGGCTACCTCACCCAGGTAACCACCACCAGCAAGTACGTGTTCGATCTCAAGGACGATGACGTCTTCTGGTGTTCGGCCGACATCGGCTGGGTCACCGGCCATTCGTACGTGGTGTACGGCCCGCTGGCCAACGGCGCCACCGTGGTCATGTACGAAGGGTCCCCCGACTGGCCCGACCGCGACCGGTTCTGGGCCCTGTGCGCCAAGCATGGCGTCACGGTGTTCTACACGGCACCGACGGCCATCCGTACCTTCATGAAGTGGGGACCGGAATTCCCCGACCGGCACGACCTGTCCCAGCTGCGGCTCCTGGGGACGGTCGGCGAGCCCATCAACCCAGAAGCGTGGATGTGGTATCACCAACACATCGGCCACGGCCGGTGCCCCATCGTAGACACTTGGTGGCAGACGGAGACCGGCGGCATCATGATCACCCCACTCCCCGGTGTGACCACCACCAAGCCGGGTTCGGCCACGGTGCCGTTTCCCGGTATCAGCGCCGAATTGGTCGACACCGACGGTACCCCGATCGAATCCGGCGGCGGCTACCTGACGATCACCGACCCGTGGCCCGGCATGCTGCGCACCATCTACCGAGACGACGACCGCTACCGTGAGACTTACTGGAGCCGCTTTCCGGGTCGCTATTTCGCCGGCGACGGCGCCAAGCTGGACGACGACGGCTACTGGTGGATCCTGGGACGGGTGGACGACGTCCTCAACGTGTCGGGCCACCGCATCGGTACCATGGAAGTCGAGAGCGCCCTGGTAGACCACCCGGCGGTGGCGGAAGCCGCCGTGGTGGGCAAGACGCACGATATCAAGGGCCAGGCCGTGGCGGCATTCGTCACCCTCAAGGGCGACCGCGATGGCAGCGAGGATCTGGTGAAGGAACTCAAACAACACGTCACCGAAAAGATCGGCGCCATCGCACGACCGGAGGACATCATCTTCACGGCCGACCTACCCAAGACCCGAAGCGGGAAGATCATGCGGCGACTGCTGCGCGACATCGCCGAGGGCCGCGCGCTGGGCGACACCACGACCCTGGCCGACCCGAATGTGGTCAACATGCTCATCGAGAAACACGAGGCTGCGGAAGGATGATGAAAGCGGGGGCGGCAGCGGGGGCAGCGAGGGCAGCTCTGTCTGCGCCTCACTGTCAAGTGTCGGTTTGAACCCCTACCGCCTTACCGCCCTACCGCCATACCGCCCGCCCCTATGCACTACGCACAACCTCCTGCGTACTGCGCACTCAGAGTTGGATCTGGGTTCCCAGCTCCACCACCCGGTTGGCCGGAAGATCGAAGAACGCCGTGGCCGACTGGGCGTTGCGTGATTGAATGATGAATAGTTGCTTGCGCCAATACGCCAGCGGCTCTTTCCCTCCCGGAAGCAACGTCTCACGTCCCAGGTAGTAGCTCGTTTCCATAGGTTTCAACTTGAGGCCATCGGCCTTGAGTCGTCGGATGATCTCCGGCACGCTGGGTGTTTCCATGAATCCGTAGTGGGCGATCACCTGGTAGAATCCCTGGCCCAGGTCGCTCCACTCCACGCGGTCCGCCGGCTCGACCGTGGGAATGTCCTCTGTCTCCACCGACATGAGGACCACCCGTTCGTGCAGCACCTTGTTGTGCTTCAGGTGGTGCAACAGCACCGGCGAGGCACCGAACGTGTCATGGGTCATGAACACCGCGACCCCGGGCACGCGGGCGGGCGGATTCTTGGCGAGGTCGTCCAGGAACATCTGCATGGGCAGGGTTCGCTTGCGCATGATGCCGGACAGCAATGTCCGTCCCCGTTTCCACGTGGTCATGAACACGAAGGCGCTGCCGGCAACCAGCAGCGGGAACCAGCCGCCCCGGGGAACCTTGATCAGATTGGCGGTCCAGAAGGACAGGTCGACGACGAGTAGCAGCGTCCCGATGGCGGCGATCCGCCACAGGGGCCAGTGCCACCGTTCTCGAGCCACGACACTCCAGAGGATGGTGGTGATCGTCATGGTGGCGGTCACGGCCACGCCGTAGGTGGCGGCCAGGTTCGAGGCCGATTGGAAACCCAGTACCAACCCGATGGCCATCAGCGCCAGGAGCCAGTTCACCTGAGGGATGTAAATCTGTCCCGGCTCGGTACTGGACGTGTGCACAATACGCATGCGCGGCATGTAGCCCAATTGCACCGCCTGCCGGGTGAGTGAGAACGAGCCGGAAATCAGCGCCGGGGATGCCACCACCGCGGCCGCGGTGGCCACGACGATCATCGGCCACAGGGCCCACGACGGCACCAGGCCAGAGAACGGATTGGTCACCTACGAGGGATCGGCCAGCAACAACGCCCCATGGCGGAGGTAGTACAACACCAGGGCCGGTAACACCACGGCCAACCACGCCAGGCGGATCGTTCGCTTGCCGAAGTGCCCCATGTCAGCGTACAGCGCCTCACCACCGGTCACAACCAGCACGACCACCGCCAAAATGATGACACCGCGCAAACCATGGTTGAGGAAAAAGGCCAGCGCGTGCCACGGATTCAATGCCAAGAGCACCGCGGGCTCGCGGACGATACCGCCGATTCCCAATAGCGAAATACAGATGAACCAAACCAGGGTAACCGGCCCGAACACCGCTCCGACACCTGCGGTACCTCTGCTCTGGAAGGCAAACAGTCCAACGAGGATAACCAAGGCGATGGGAACCACCCACGATCCCAGTGCCGGGGCGGCCACGCTGAGACCCTCCATGGCACCGAGTACCGAGATAGCCGGCGTGATCACTCCGTCACCATACAGGAAAGCGGCCCCGAATACGCCGCCCATGATCAGCAACCAGCGACGCCTGGTGGAGTAGCGGTGAGGCCGCAGCAGCGCCAGCAACGCCAGGACACCGCCCTCGCCCCGGTTGTCCGCCCGCACCATGAGTATCAGGTACTTGAAACTGATGATGAAAGTCAGCGACCAGAAAACGAGCGACAACACGCCCAGCACATTGGGCGTCGTCAGCGGAACGCCGTAAGGTTCGTGGAACGCCTCCTTGATGGCGTACAGCGGACTAGTGCCGATATCGCCGTACACCACCCCAAGCGCGCTGATGGCCAGCGCCGCAAGCGCCTTGCCCCGCGGGGCGGACTCTTCCGATGTGGGTTCGTTGGTCATGACCGATCAGGAGGGATTTGGGGCACCCGCCACGCTCTTGCTGGCAGTCGCCCAACGGAGGTCCAGCAGCGAGGCCACCAACACGAGGCTGACGATGACCGCCGATCCGACGCACCAGCGGCATATAGCGTGGATCACGAACACCTCCAGCACCGTCAGGTAGATGGCGAACGCCACGCCCAGGCCCGACATGGCGACAAGAAGCAGTGCCACGCCCCGTCGGGCCACCAACGGCGGCTGCAAACCGGCCAGGGCGACCAGGAACAGTCCCAAGTATCCCACCAAGCCCAGCAGCGATACCTCGATGCCGAGGAAGCGAGCCCACTCACTCGTCTGCACGGCCTCACATCCGCCGGTACCACACGCCATCGTTCCGATCTTGCCGATTTTGTACAAGTAGAGGTAGCTGGAAACGAACACCCCCACCAGGCTAAGCAAGGCAGCGGCCATCCGATACTTCATTCGCCGGCGGCCGCCACCTGCTGCAGCGAGTCCGTGAGCGCCCTCAGGAAATCGTATGTCATTCCCCTGGTATCGTACCGGCGGCCGTTCATCACGAACGAAGGCGTCGAGTTGATGCCCAGACGGATCCCCTCCTGGTGCGAGGCCTCGATACGGCCCGCATACCGGGTGTCCCCCATGCAGGCGTCGTACTCGGCCAGATCGAGTCCCAATCGCTCCATGTAGCCCCGGAAGGTCCCAGCAGCTTTTCGCTGCCGCGACCACTCGGTCTGACCCAAGAAGATGGCCTCGTGCGCCTCCCAGAAGCGGCCCTGATCATCGGCACATGCCGCCGCGTGAGCGGCCATCCGCGCATGGGGATGGATCTGATCCAAGGGGAAATCTCTGAACCGCCAGCGAACCAAACCGGCATCGACCAGCCGGGACTGGATGGTTGGGAACTGCACTACGGTAAAGCTCTGACAGGCGGGACATTGGTAGTCGCCGTACTCGCTCACCTCCACCAACGCATCCCGGGATCCCATGTAGTACCCCGAGAACCCTGCCGTGTCGGAGGCCTGTATCACCACATCGATGGGAATCTCAACCGAGGTGGAGCGCTTCGTCATCCACCACAACACCGCCGCACCCGCTACGGCCACCACGCCGATGACGATGTAGAACGTCTTCATTCCTGTTCCCTCTGCCGCCATGGTTCATCATCCTCCGGTTCATCGTCGAACAAAGAATCGGGCCGACCCCGTGCCTCTTCGACGATCTGTCGGTTGCGCGCCACCTCGGGGCTGTCGTACGTCGAACGTACCTCGTAATGAAACAACTCGCTGCGGATCTCCCCCAGCGCACGCAACAGCGCGGGTGCGTCCGCCAGCAACGTCCCCTCTTGATCCAACCGCCGGATGCGGTCGGCAAAATCCCGGAGGAGCGCTTCGAGGCGCTCCGAGCGCTCACGCCCGTAGATTTCGTCGTGCTCGTCCACAGCCACCTCCGGATCTTGGGCCCGCCCGCCGACACGTGCCACCACAATCTAATCCCCATCAGAAGGGGGTGGCGAACAGCCAATTGCACCATTGCGTACTAAGCCATTATATTGCGGCGCTTGCAGTTGGACGCTACGTTCAAATATGAAACAAAGGAAGGTGCATGGCAAACAACACCGCTCAGGGACGTTCCAGTTCCTCTGACCAGGCGCGGGACGAACTCTTTAGTCACATTCTCAGATGTGACGTCCTGGAGGCCGAACCCGAGCATCAGAAGGACTGGTTCGACGACACCATGCAGTATCTCGCCGACCGCTACCTCGATCTGTCGACCGAGGATTTGGCCAACGTCAGGGTGCTGGGAGAACGTTACTGCCAACCGGTGGTGAACAAGGCGCCGGCGGAATCCATCACCGCTTGAGCTAGTCGGTTCGCTCCCGCCCCTCCTTCGGGGCGGTTTTGTTTGGGGGGCCTCCATCCGGCGGTTGCAGCCGGACTCAGTGCCAGCGGTAGCCCACCGCCGTTCGGAACCCACCCCCAAACCCTACCTCAACCGTCCACCCGCCGCTGCCACCGGGGGACGTTTCGACGCCCAGCAGCACCACCAGGTATCCCTGGGTACGGGCACCGCCCGCCAGGGCTAATCCCGCTCCGCCATAGACGCCGACCGCGTGCGAGTTGGGGCGCAAGTGGAAATGCGCCACACCCTCGAGCCGCCAGGCCAGATCTCCGCCCTGCAGGCCGAGCCCGGCAGTCCCCACCAGCCGGACCCGGCGCTCCACCCTGATCCCGGCAGACGGGCCTGCCACCACGGCCACGGGGTCGTCCGCAGTGGCGATCACCTGCAATCCCAGCTCGTGAGCACGTTGTGCCGCCGCCGCTGAGGGAACCGCCAGCAGCACTCCAGCCAGGGCCACACTACCCCAGGTTGAGGTCATAGGTGATCGGCGCGTCCAGTTTCAGCGTGTGGGTGACCGAGCAGTACTTCTCCAACGAGAGTTCGATACTCCGGCGCGCCTTGGCTTCGTCCAGGTTCTTGCCGGCCAAATGAAAGTCCATGTGGATGGTCAGGTAGCGCTTGGGATAGGTCTCATTGCGAACCCCCCGCACCTCCATGCGGAACGCGGTCAGCTCGACCTCCATCTTCGGCAGCATGGTAACGATGTCGCTCCCGGCGCATCCGGCGAGTGCCATCAATAGTTGCAGCATCGGGCCGGGAGCCGTCTCGTTGGTCCCGTCGACCACGGCCATGGGTCCGTCCACGGCCCCACCCTCGAACACCATGCCGTGCTGCCAGTTCATGACGATGTGTTTGGTTTCCTGTGCCATGTCGCTCCTCGATTCGGGTCTGCCGTCGCCTCAACGATGAAGTCGACCGGTCGACCGGTCGACCCGGTAATAGTCCCAGACGGCGCCGATGGCGACCGCCCCGGTGATCCAAGCCAAGGGTTTCAGGGCGGCGCTGTTCAGCTGGAACGCCAACAGGGTCGCCATCTGCAGGGCGGTCACGACTTTACCGCCGGCCCGGGCACTGATGGCCCGCGTGTGGTGGTGCACGGCCGTGACGATGAACGCCACCACGGCCGCAATGTCCCGGGCCAGGACCGCCACGATCTCGTACCACGCCAGCCGGCCCGACATCGCCACGACGCCGAAGGCTGCTACCGCAAACAACTTGTCCGCCACCGGGTCGAGGAACGCCCCCACCCGGGAGGCACCAATGCGCCGGGCCACGATCCCGTCGAGCACGTCGCTGGCCCCGGCTGCCACCAGGGCGGCCAGCCGCCATTCCGGCGCCAGGACGAATACTGCGGCCAACGGTATGCGCACGGCGGTGATCCAGTCGGCCACGCTAGGCCGCCAGTGACCTTGATGGGTGTCGGGCCCAGCACTACCTTCGGTCATTCACTCCCCGATCCCGGCGGCCCTCCATGGATCCTGCTGTCCTGCGCCAAACGGCAATCTTTCACGACCTCGACGATGCGGAAATCAAGCAAGTCGCCGAGATCTGTCATGAGCAAACATTCGCCGTCGGCGACCACATCTTCAAGGAGGGAGAGCCGGGCAACCGCCTGTTCCTGGTACTCGAAGGCCGAGTCCGCATCAGTCGGGACATTCCCGGCTCCGGCGAAGAAGCCCTGTCCATCCTCCAGCCGGGCGCCTGTTTCGGTGAGATGTCGGTCTTCGATCGATCGGTCCGGTCGACCGACGCCATCGCCGATGTGTCCTGCCGCCTGGCCACCATCACTCGCCCGGAATTCGAGATGCTCCTCGAATTCAACCACGATCTCGGGTACAAGGTATTGTGGTCGACGGTCCGACTCCTCAGCTCTCGCCTCAGGGCCACCAACGAAAGCTTGCGGGCCTTCCTCGCCATGTCGATGTTCTAGCGGGCGGTCGCGCCCTCCACCGCACGCCCCCGTACGATCCCCTCGGCACACCGGCCTCCGGCGAGTGCCCGGTGGCACACTGCGCTCACGTCGTCCACCGTCACCGCGCGATACCGGTGCCACGGATCCACCAGATCCGCCAGTCCATCACCGGAAAACCACGCGTCCAGAATCTCGTTCATGACCGCCGAGCTCGTTTGACGAGCAATTTCCCGTTGGCCGGCCAGATAATTGATAGCGCGCGACAACTCATCATCCGACACAGGCTCCGTGGCGAAACGCTGGAGTTCCCGGTGCAAACCATCCCGGGCCTCTTCCTCCCGCTCGGGAGATGTAGCCACGTAGGCCAGCAGGGCG
>CAJVYZ010000073.1 GCA_913009915.1 uncultured Gemmatimonadota bacterium
GTAGAGGGAAGAGCAGTGTGGAGACTGCTGCAGGTGAGTTGGGTGTGTGCTTTTTTTTTTAATGATACGGCGACCACCGAGATCTACACTCTTTCCCTACACGACGCTCTTCCGATCTCGATGCCGGCCAGGACCGCCAGTCCTGGGCGCCGGGCACCGCGACGACGATCCCGATGTCGGGTACCGTCACCGTGCCGAAGCGCGTGCCGGGTTGATCCTGCAGCACGCGCCGCTCGCTGGGGTCGGTGACGTTCAACAAATTCCACGGGATGCGAACCTCCAGCACGCCTGCGGCGATATCGACGGACCACAATCCATCGGGGGCTTCTCCCTGCGGAAGCAGGCCACGGTCATATCCCAAGGCTGCATATTCGGTGCCGTCGCGGGCAAACCGCGGCCGGTTGGTAACCACCAGCAGCGAATCGTACCGTCCGTCAGTGCGCCGTTGCGTGATATACGGATCGTTGTAGTGCTGCTCGAACCGTCCGCTGAAGAACCCCGGCGGCAGCACATCCTCGGCGGGCGCCACGACTACTGGTGCATGCTTAGCGTCTGGTCGGACCTTCTGTATGCGAAATACGTTGGACGCTCTGTCGGCCAGCAGACGGAGGCGCCCGTCCCGCAGGTGAAGCACGAATTCGATCCCGATGGGGATCGTCGGACCGGATGCCCCCGGCCAGCGTGTCTGGCCGGCATCCGGGTCGACCATGTCGAGCCCCACCAGCAATTCCGGCGGGAGGGAATCCCGCCAATCTAGGTGCAACCACAGGTAGGCCTCATCGGCGGCCGCCTTCAGGGTGCGGCCGCCGCCGTCGCGGTAGAGGCTGGGGATCGCCGACCAGGCGGCTGTGCGATCGGCCAGCGTCAGGCCCGACACCGCCGCGATCGGCTCGATGGCGATCATGCCGTAGTGCTGTTCCGCGTCTAGGCGGTTGAACCAGAGTCGGTTGCGCTCCAGGGGAATCTCGAAATCGATGACCATCCAGTTCTTCTTGAACCACTCGTCGATCCAGGCGAACACGATTCCCCCGGCCATGCCGGCTTCGGCGATCTCTCGGGTGAGTCGGGCGTCGGCCTGGGCCATAGCCGCTTCGGTCAGTCCGCCGTGGTGCCACCCTTGGGGTTGCAGGTGGGCGATGCCGATGCTCGCGGGAATGCCGTACTCGGAAATCACCACCGGCATGCCCGCATGGTGGCGCTGCAAGTCTCGCAGGTACCCGAAGAAATTCGAGGGACCTTCCGATGAGCTACTCGCCTGGTATGTCTCGTCCAGTATCATGAAGTCCGGGTAGTACGGGTAGACGTGATACGAGGCGAAGTATCCGGCGGGGAAGGCGTCGGTGGATCGAACCAACGTGGCGTCGAGCCCAGTGGCGTCATTGTCATATTCGAGCGGGGGGCGTTCGACGGTCTCGCCGAGCGCCGCACGTATGGCGATCTCTTGCTGCACTGTGGTTTCGCTGGGGTGATAAAGCGGGTCGAGCGTCGGCCAGTTGGTGTACGCTATCGGTCGCTGGGCGCCGTAGGTATCCATCTCATAACCGATGAGATGGTCGCAGGCCTTGGCCATCCATGCGTCGGTTGCCGTGCCTGCCCGGAGGGTGAGGAACCGGCCGGCCCATCCCGATTCGTCCGGGTGCATCGCGTTGTAATCGACCACCGACATCGGCTCCCACTCGCGGCCGATGATGTATCCAAGAGTCCACGGTGATACATCGGCCAAGTAGAAACCCGACGCGTGCCCCGGCCGTGGAAGGATGTCGGCCCGCCCGTGGAGCAGATCGACGACGTGCCTCATCTCGGCGAAGAAGTTTGCCTCCCATTCCGCGTTCTGGTAGTCGTGCTCCGGCGGTAGCTCGGCCCACACCCCATGAACCAGCCACAGTGGCGAGTCCGGGTGCTGCAGGTTGTACCGTCGCAGGGCCTGGTAGAAGGACGGCGGGTGGATGGTGTAGACTCGGATGGTATTGGCGCCCATCGCAGCCATGTCAGCCAGCCATCCGGTGTAGGTGGCCGAGTCGGGGAACTGGCTGGGATGCTTGCCAGGGAGGGCGGCCCCGAGATTGATGCCCTTGAGGTAGAACGGCCGCCAGCCGGACGCCGTGCGAATTTCGAATCGCTCCCCGTTGACTCTGGCCGGGTAGACCGTGGTGTCCGGTCGTACCAGTGGGGGTCGTTCCGGTGGCGGACCGGTTCCCATCGGCAGCAGGGATAGATAGCGGTTGGCCGTCTCGTTTCCGGGGTCGAGTGAATCGACTCGGCTGAAACTGCGATAGACACCGGCATGGTCACCACTACGCCAGGCGAGGAGGCCGAGACCGACGGGGGCGCCCATGACGTCCGGGTTGTCTGCCAATACCGCTCGGAAGAGACTGTCGGCTTGGGTGGGGCGCTCCAGTCGCATGGCCGCGTAGCCCAAGCCTACTCGGGCGCCAAGATGGGATGGGCACTTGTCGGCGGCTGAGGCGAATGCCTCTTCGGCGGAGGGGGTGTCCCCGGCCCGGTAGTGATCCCACGCGGCCGCCACCAAGGTGTCCGCTGGGGCAGGGCAATTTTCCTGGCCGGCGAGGGTGCCGCCGAGTAGGGATAACAAGGCGATGAGGGGGAGGGAGCGGGCAGGCATTTACAGAATGTAGCAAACCGGGCGCCCGCTGTGGGTGAATGGGGTGTTGCCGTGGGAGCCAGGAGCCAGGAGCCAGGGGCTGTGGGCAGTGAGCAGTGAGCTGTGGAGCCTTCGGTGTTGAGCCCATGGCGTATGGCCCACAGATGTTTGGTGGGAGAGGGCATGGCAACAACCAATGGACGGGATGCGAGAAGGGCGGCCCCCTGTGGGAGGCCGCCCTTCTCGTCCACGGACTGACGATAGTGACATCGTCCGGTGGCCTACGACTAGAAATCTCCTCCGTTAGTATCGAACGTAACCCGGGCATCGACATAGCCCATCACGCCCCGGTCGATGGCGCGGACCACGAGCAGATTGACGCCGGTCGCGGTTAGATCTCCGTCGTCAACGGAGAGGATGTTGCTGTCCGGTGTGGCACAGCCCTCATGGGTCTCGATGCCGTCAGTCAATTCTACGTCGTTGACGAACACCTGGACGTCGTTGTCGATGGCGATTCTCACTGCAACGTTGGTAGCGTCTTCGGGAAGGAAGAAGCTTCTCCGCAGCAGGATTTCCGTCGCTAGGCTGTCGGGTACCACGCCGGCGCCAGCCGCGGTCCACGTGGTTCCACCCGGGTCAGGGTTGATGATGGAGCAATTCGCGTTACCGGGGTTGTCCCAGAACGGTGCGCCACCAATCGACCAGCCCGAGTCATCGTAGCCCGGTGTCTCGAAACCTGTCGGCGGCGTGTCGCCGTCTGCTCGATCGAGTTCCAGGTAGCGGTACCCGTCGGTGCCATACTCCAGCCCGACTTCGGCCCAGCCGAAGTTGCTGAAGTTCTTGGTCCGGCCGCCGAGCGACCCGGCTCGGGCTACGACCGCGGCAAAAGCCGGTTGCGGTGCGAACAACGATGCCAAGGGCCGGCCCACCTTGTTCCAGCCCGCCTTGGCGAAGTCGCCAAGCCAGCTCGACTCGGTGCTGCCGATCACGATGGTCTGACACTCGGATGGCGTCCCCGCTCCGATGATGAAACTAGGTGTGGTTTCTTCGGGTACCTGCCTGACCTGGTCCGTACTGGCGGGTCCGCGGGACTCAAAGAGACTTAGCAGGGAGAAGTTCGGCGCGTTGATGTCGGTGCACACTCCGAACAACACCCCTAGGCCGGGAAAGTTAAATTCGGGAGGCAGAGCCGGAGTTGTGGTGATACTAACGCAGTCCGCTGCCTGAACGGGAAGCTGGCCAAGCGGATGACAGGGCAGTGATTGCAGCTCGACGGTCACCGCCCACGCCCCTGGGGGAAGATCACCGGGCTGGAACTCGACCCCGGCGCGTCCAGGATTATCGGCAGGATCGTCAGTCACCACACCGCCCACCGCTCCCTCGACGACCGTGGGTGGTGGGAAGCCCGCAAACTTGGATACCAGCCTGATGAGCCTTTCGACGTCATCCATGCAGGGGCGGAAGTGTCTCGGCCAATGCGGGTAGGAACGTGGGGCTGGACACGCGGTCATTGAGGCGTTTGAGGCGAGCGCGAGTTCTATCAACTCTGTTGCGTAGGTCTGAGACTCAGGGGTACCCCTCCCGGCGCGAAACATCCGAGCCTTGATCCGATGCGCATTCCTCCTGTCGGGATCTCGGGGTCGCCATACCTTGTTGATGGCCAGGTTGATCCGAGCGCGCAGGCTCGGTTGCCACCGGTGGTCGAGCAATTGTTGCTCGCTCAAGGTGGAGGTTGGGGCCTGGGTGTCTTGGCAGGCCGCGAAGACCACGACCGCGCCCCCGATGACGAAGGGGAAGATGCGTTTGAGGATGCGTTTCATGATCGCTGCCTCCGGGTTCGACTTCCGGGATTCCAAGGGGGAGCTCAATGATCGGGAATGTGCAGATCGATCCGCGACCCCACAAGTAGTGCAGAAAAATGCAGCCAGGTTGTGCGGAAGCTGGAGGCGGCCCCGGGGGTCACATCAAGGCGGTCGGGTGCCCAGTGGAGCCCGGACTTGGCCGAATTGGGGGTTGTCCTCCGAGTGGTGCACAACGCGGTATGCCTGTCCTTCGACTGGCCGGTTGGCTCGGTGAACTCGGAGTGGGGTGGCGTCGGACAGCGGCGTCAGACCAGCGGCGGGAGGGCCAAGGTCAGCGGCTTGTGCCATAGGAAAGAGATGCATCTAATAACACTATCGGGCTGAGAAAACAGTGAAGATGCGGCGAAGGAATCTTCACGCTTCCGGTCAGGCCACCAAGGCGGCCCGCACCTGGCCGAATCGGGGGTGATCCTGCAGATCCCTCCACCACCAATAGATCTTGGCGTCGGCCTCAGGCTCATCCTGTGGATTGGCGACCAGGAACGCCTTCAGCAGCTCGATCGCCTCGTCCTGATCCCCCAGGAGGACGCGAATGTAGGCTTCGAGCCAGGCCAATTCCCGCAAGGGGTCGAAGTCGGGAGTGGGGCGGGCCGCCATGAGCACACTGCGGGCGCTGTCCGGCAATCCCGCTCGAGCCAGGATGCCACCGACGATCATCTTGGTCCATCGTTCCTCGTATTCACGGTCGGGTTGTGGCACCAGCGGGACCAGTTCCGACCAGACGCGCCATGCCTCGTCGACGTCCGGTTGGCCAGCCGGGGTGGTCATGAGCCACAACCGGCACTTCTTGAATCGGAAATTGTCGGGAAAGCGCTCGGCTCCCACGGTGCACCACCGCTGGGCCTGGGAAAACTCCTGCAGATCGTAGTGCCCCAGGAACAGCCGGTCGAGTATAAGCGCGGCGGAGGTGAGATAGGCGTCTTCCCGGTACGCCCTGCTGGCCGCGAGCACCACCGAGGTGGTCCCGTCATCGGTCTGGTAGTAGAGGTGACTCAGGGTGGCGAAGGCACTAGCTCGTCCCGGGTCGAGTTCGACCGCCCGCTCCAGGTCCGCTTGGGCTGCTTCGAGAAGTTTTTGGGCTTCTGCGGGATCGGGTTCCTTGTCTATCAGGTAACCCCAATATTGCAGCGTTCCACGGGTCTCGATCGCTGACGGATCGTTGGGGTCCAAGGCCAACGCCCGGTTGGCGTGCCCCAGTCCCACGTCGATCCAATCGAACATCTCCCGCTGATCTCCGGCCAGGCGCGACTTGCGATAGGCGATCTCGCTCCTGAGGACGATTGGAGCCGCCCAATTCGGATCGGCGGACTCGGCCACGGCCAACGCGGAGTCGGCGAGATCAAACATGGTGAAGCCTTCGGCAACACTGTCAGTTTCGATCAGCGCCTCGGCGTCTTTGCGCAGTCGCTCGCCCAACAGTAGCAACGATACTGCGTCGGCGTTGCGACTCCCGGCGCGCTGCTCCCGCAGCCGAACCTCTTCCCCCAGCCGTTCTCGCAGAATGAGGGATACCCGCTGTGCCAGCGAATCCTGAACGGCGACGAGGTCGTTGCCTGGAATTTCGAAACCGCCGCGGCCGATTTCAGCCCCGCTGGCGCCGTCCAGCAACCGAGTCGAGACGCTCAGGCGATCGCCCACTCGTTCCACACTGCCGACGATCAAGCTGCCGACGCCCAGGGCCCGGGCTATACTGTCGCGGGAGATCGCTCCACCACGATAGGGTGCCACGCCATTGCGGGAAACGACATCCAGTGCACGGACCTGCGACAGTTTCTCGATGAGACCCTCGGTCAGCCCGTCAGCGACGAACTGGTAGTCCCCCACTGTCGTCAGGTCCTCGAAATACAGTACCGCGACGCTGGTGGGATCGAGCCCCGTCACATCCATGGCTGCTACACTCGAAGGTGACGCGGGCCACAACTGCCACGCGGCGAGGGCCGCTACGACCGCCGCAGCGCCCCACAGCATTCGACGGGAGCCTCTATTCACGCGCCTGGGTGAATGCGCCCGGCGTTGAGCCGTCCGGCGCGCCGTGAGCCGTTCCGAACTGACGATGAGTTGGGCTTCGCCCAGGGCCTCGGCAAACTCACCCGCAGTGGCGAACCGGTCGGCCGGGGTCTTGGCGGTGGCCTGATCGATGGCGTCCTGCAACTCGTCCGGCACCGTGGGCCGGACGATACGAATATCGGGGAGTTCCTCCATGGCGTGGCGGGCCATGATTGCGGAGGCTGTCTTACCGGTGAACGGTGGCTCGCCGGACAGCAGTTCGTACAGCATGCAGCCGAGGCTGTAGATATCCGCACGCCCGTCGATCTTTGCCCCCGCGGCTTGCTCCGGGCTCATGTATAGCGGCGTGCCGACGGCCATGCCGGTTTGGGTAAGAGACTCTCCCTGTCCAGCCTCCACCGCCCGTGAAATGCCGAAGTCGGCCACGATGGCGTGCTTACCGATCAGCATGACGTTGTCGGGCTTGATGTCGCGATGGATGATGCCGTGCTTGTGGGCATGGTCCAGCGCTTCGGCCACTTCACGGGTGACTTGCACGGCGAACTCGACCGCCAGCTGCCCTTCACTCTCCAATCGATCGGCCAGCGATTCCCCTTCGACATAGGGCATCACGTAGTACAGCAGCCCTGCGGCCTGGCCCGAATCGAACAGCGGCAGGATGTTGGGGTGCTGCAGGTTGGCGGCGACCTTGATTTCCCTCAGGAATCGGTCGGGTCCGATGGACGCGCCGAGGTCCTGGTGCAGCACCTTGATGGCGACGTCGCGGTCGTGCTTCAGGTCGCGGGCGAGATACACCGTCGCCATGCCGCCGCGGCCGGCCTCCTTCACCAGCTCATAGTGGTCGGCCAGGGCGGCGCCAAGAACCGAGAAGGTGTCCGTATTTGGCCTCATCCCAGCAAGATACGTCATGAAAGTGGGACTGGCGAGTTGGACTCGCGGATCCCTGCAGTGCCTTCAAGAGTCGGCGCAGTGGGGTCGACTACCCAGCGTGCCTCAGGCTACGTCGCTTCTCGGCATCCCGTGAGGGGGCGAGGGCTCGCCATGGAGCACCGCGCCATATCTGGCCGCATTGTAGCGTCTGGCCAGGGTGAACCCGTCGGCCACCGAAAGCAGGAACGTGCCGGGCCGGGTGCTGATCCAGGTGGTCCCCGCCTGGCGCGATGCGAACAGGTTGACGTACGAGCAGAACGACAGGATGGTTTGGTCGGGCGAGGTGACCTGGCCGGCGGGGCTCGGTGCGGTGAACGACAAGACCGGCGTACGGTCGTCCATCCGCTCGATGCCGTCCGGTCCCACGCGGAGCCGGACGGGGTTGCCCGTTTGGGGGCAGACCGACTCGATCATCGCCGTCACGCCAAGCAGCTCGGGGATGAACATGGCGTCCCAGGCACACCAGGTGGACAGGCGTCGCTCCCCGAGCAGCAGGCTGTGGCGCGAGTGGCGTGTGGTGAGGCCGCCAAACCCGATTACGGTTTCGTTGTGGTCCCACTCGACCAGGCTGCGCAAATTGCTCTTCAGAAGAAACTGGTCGGCCGGCATGCCGGACCACTCCTTCACTTGCGCAAGCGCCGAAGGTGCGACGGGGCCGCCCTCGGCCAAGAGTCGGTAGAGCATGATGGCGACGCGTTGTTCCTGAGGGTTGAGCGTCGGGAACGCCTGCACCACCGCCTGCAACATCTCATCGAGTGACGCGTTCTCTCTATGCCATGCTCGATCCATGGGGTTTATTGCAACGCCTCCAGGATGGCACACTCCGAGGTAGGCATACCATCGTCGCACGCCTCGGTCAAGCGGGTGAGCTGTTGCCGGATGCCGTCCAGCGACCGGATCTTCTCTTCGATGAGGGCAATCTTGTCCAACGCGTAGGCCTTCACCGAGGCGCAGTTCTGCGCCGGCTCTACCTTGAGCTCGAGCAGCCCGCTGATCTCCTCCAAAGTAAAGCCCAGGTCCTTGGCCCGCCGGATGAAACGGATTCGCTTGATCGTCTCTTCGGGGTACACCCGAAACCCCTTGGCCGGGGTGGGCGGTTCCTGGATCAGACCCCGGCGTTGGTAGAATCTGACGGTTTCGACCCCGACGCCAGACCGCTGGGCGACCAGGCCGATGGTGTTTGCTGCCATGGGCATCTCCTTGGTCTGGCCGGAGTATACACTCTGTACATTAGTACGGAGTCAATGGGCTGGCAAATGCCTGGCGGGCCCGGGAAGGCGGTCAGGCGGTCAGGCGGTCGGGCGGTCAGGCGGTCAGGCGGTCAGGCGGTCGGACGGTCAGGCGGTCTGGCGGTCAGAGCGGTCAGAGCGGTCAGAAACGGTAGGACGGATGGGTGACTGCTCGTGCCACCCATGCTTGGTAGGATCGGTAGAGGGCCCTCGCGGGCGTGCCGGACGGAGAGCAGCGGGTCGGGCTGTGTGAGGGCTTCGTGGCAATATGCCGTGGCGAGGTGCCGTTACATTGTGGAATGACGGCGGATAACCACGCCGTTGGGGGGGCTATCGGTTAACTTGTGATAGGTACTGGACTTGCAACCAAGGCACCGGACGTATCGTCCTAGAACAGGACGTAGGCGTCATCGTTTTCATTTCTTTCAATGGAGCACCGCAATGCGTCGTATTCTGTTATCGACCGGATTGATCCTCGCCGCCACGCTGGCACCGCTTTCGGCTGGCCACGCGCAGCTGACGTTTGGTGGTTTCGCCGGCGTCAACTTCGCCAACCTCGACGTCACCAACCTGAGCCTGGACGAGGCCACCAGCAGCCGCACCGGCGGCATGTTTGGTGGCTATATCGGAACACACAAGATCGGAAGAGCACACGTCTGAACTCCAGTCACACTGATATATCTCGTATGC
>CAJVYZ010000074.1 GCA_913009915.1 uncultured Gemmatimonadota bacterium
GGTGCGAGACACGTGACGGTCTAGGTGGTACGCGGCCTATGTAGTGCTGGTTGGAGTTCAGACGTTGTGCTCTTCCGATCTTCTTTGTTATTCATTTTTTTTTTTTTTAATGATACGGCGACCACCGAGATCTACACTCTTTCCCTACACGACGCTCTTCCGATCTCGTCGGCTGAGCGGGAAGGACGTGGCGTCGCGTTCTCTCGGCCGTACAACTTCGTGCGCGAGATGGTGGTGGGCCGCTCTGCCGACTCGATGTTGCGTGCGCCCCAGGACCTGGCCGGGAGAACGGTGGTAGTGCGCCAGAGCAGCTCGTACTGGCACACGCTCGAGGCGCTCAAGGCGGAGGGCGTTCCGTTGGAGCTGGTGGAGGCGCCGGAAGATCTGGAGACGGAAGAGATCATCGAACTGGTGGCCACCGGCGAGTACGACCTGACCGTGGCCGACAGCCACATTCTCGCCATCGAACTCACCTGGCGGGATGACGTACGGGGCCTCTTCCCCGTGAGCGATTCCCTCCCTCACGCCTGGGCGGTGCGCCAAGAAGACTCGGCGCTGCTGGACTCCCTCAACGCCTTCTTCAGGCGCGAATACCGCGGATTGTTCTACAATATCACCCGCAAGAAATATTTCGGGAACGAGAACCGGGTGGCGTTCAGGGCCAGCGAGCGAACATCGCGCACCGGCATCGTGTCTCCGTACGACAGTCTCATCAAGCACTACGCCGATCAGTATGCATACGATTGGCGGCTCATTGCCGCCCAGATGTTCGAGGAGAGCCGCTTCAACACACATGCCGAGTCGTTCGCCGGTGCCGTCGGGCTGATGCAGGTCCTCCCCCGGACGGCCAAGGGGTTCGGCGTGTCGCGCGCCGGCCTGATGATACCGGACAGTGGCACCTATCTGGGCGTGCGCTATCTGAACCACGTTAGTGAGTACGTCAAGGAGGCCGCCACCCTAGAGGATCACCTGTGGTTCTCGCTGGCGGCCTACAACGCAGGCTTCGGGCACCTGCAGGATGCCCGCCGCCTCACCGAGAGTATGGGGAAGAACCCGAACGTCTGGTTTGGTGAAGTCGCAGATGTCATGCCGCTCCTGGCGCGCCGCAAGTACCACCGTGAGACCAAGTACGGGTACTGCCGCTGCACCGAGCCAGTGCGCTATGTCCGGCGTATCCGCGAGCGCCAACGAGCCTACCAGCGGGTGACCCGCCCCAGCGCCACCAGGGCCGATCCGGGGGTCGCCGGCGAATGACTCGGATCGGTTACCCCAGGCTGTTCCTTACGGTGGTCGGCGGGTTGCTGGTGGGTGGTATCCTCCCGGCGCCGGCACCGGCGCAGGAACGGCAGTCGTTCCGGCACGTATCGGTCGAACAGGGACTGTCGCACGGTGCCGTCCGGGACATCATGCAAGACCGGCAGGGGTTCATGTGGATCGCCACCGAAGACGGTCTCAACCGTTACGATGGCGTCAACCTCAAGGTATTCCGCTACGAATACGGCAACCCCAACTCGCTGTCGTCCTCGAACTTCGGCAAGCTGATCCAGGATCGCAGCGGCATCATGTGGTACGGCACGTGGGGTGGCGGACTCAATCGCTTCGATCCCATCACGGATACGTTCACCCATTTCCGCTTCGACCCGGCCGACTCGACGTCCATCAGTCAGGATCGCACTGAGGCGTTGTTCGAGGACCGGTTCGGGGACATCTGGGTGGGAACGCCGAATCGGGGGCTGAATCGATTTCACCGAGAGACCGAGCGATTCACCCGCTATCGTCACGACCCCGACGACCCCGGCAGTCTGGGTAGCGATGCCGTGAAGGCCATCATCGAGAGTGATGACGGACGCCTGTGGGTTGCGACCGACGCCGGGCTCGCCGTGCTCGACAGATCGACCGAAACGTTTGACCATTACCGGCACGACCCCCGCGACCGCACGACCCTCGCCTCCGATCTGATCCGTAGCTTGGCGCTGGACACCTCCGGAGCCCTCTGGGTCGGTACCCGGGGTGGGGGGCTGAATCTGTTCGACCCGGCCACCGGAAAGGCCCGCCGGTTCCGGCACGATCCCCGAGACCCCACCACCCTGTCCGACGACGAGATCGCCCACGTGTTTGTCGACTCCCGGGGAACGTTGTGGATCGGTACCTACGATGAAGGCGTGGACCGGTTCGACGCCGAGACGGAGTCCTTCCGCCACTTCCAGCATGACATCCGGGATCTGACATCCTTGAGCAACGACCGCGTGGAAGTGATCTTCGAGGATCGCACCGGGGTGCTGTGGTTCGGCACCGTCGGCGGTGGCGTCGATCGCATCGATCTCAAGCCGCGCAAGTTCGTCAACTATTGGCACGACCCGCTCGCCCCGTGGACCCTGCCGCATCCGACGGTACGGTCGATCGCCAACGCTGAGGCCGACTCGCTCTGGGTCGGTACCGACGGCGGCGGACTGTCGCTACTCGATGAGGACGGTCGTGTCGTCAGGACCTTCAATCCTGAATTGGGGCCTGACGGTCGCCGGGGCGAGCGTGTCTGGGCCATCCTCCCCGCCGGGCCCGATAGCGTCTGGATCGGGACCTACGGGACGGGACTGGCGCTCATGCACCGGCGTGGTGGCCGAACGCGGTTCCGCCATTTCGCCGCCCAGCCGGGAGTCGACGGAGCACTGCAGGATCCCGATGTGAAGGCGCTGGCGCGCGATCGCCAGGGCACCCTCTGGGTCGGCACCACCAACGGGCTCTTTCGCGTCGATCGTGATGGGTCCGACGTCACCTTCGAGCGATTCAGTCACGACGCTACCGACCCCAACACCCTGGCGGGCGACTACATCAATGCCCTGGAGGTCGACCGTGGCGGGTTCCTCTGGGTCGGTACCCTCCACGGACTAGACCGCCTCGATCCCCAAACCGGCAAGATCCGGCATTTCCCCGCCGACCCGAGCCAGGACCAGGGGCTGAGCGCGCCCATCATCACCACTATTCTGGAGAGCTTGGCGTTTCCGGGCACCCTGTGGATCGGCACCGAAGGCGGCGGCCTCAACCGTCTCGATCCTGACCGCGGGGTGGTCGCGCACTATTCGGTCGGCGGTGATCTATCGAGCAACGCCATCAGCGCCATGGTCGAGGATCGCCACGGGGCGCTGTGGCTGAGTACCAGCCAAGGAGTGTCTCGCTTCGACCCCACCACGGAGTCGTTCACCCATTACAGTATTTCCGATGGTCTCGTGAGCCACAGCTTCATGCTTGGCGCCAGCGTCCGCCGGCCCGACGGCCGCATCTTCTTCGGCGGCATCAACGGGCTGGCGTCGTTGGTACCTGATTCGGTGCGGGCCAACCCGTACATTCCACCGGTCGTGCTGACGTCGTTCCGCGTGTTTACCGAGGAGATCAAGCTCGAGGGCCCTTTGCAGATGGCCGCCCGGGTGGACCTACCCTTCGACCGAAATTTTGTCGCTATCGATTTTGCAGCTCTCGACTATTCCACACCCGAGAAGAATCGGTACACCTATCGGCTGTTCGGCGTTGACCCCGAGTGGATCGACGCCGGCAACCGTACCTTTGCCAGCTACCCCGCGCTGCCGCCCGGGCGCTACACCTTCTGGGTCAGGGGGTCCAACAACGACGGCGTGTGGAATCACACGGGCGCCACCATCGAGATCGTCGTCCATCCCGCCTGGTGGGCAACCTGGTGGGTCCGGACCATCGCCCTGTTGATGTTCGCGGTGACCGTGGTCCGGGTATTCCAGTACCGCACCAAGCGGATCCGCGAGCGTACCATGGAACTGGAGGCGATCAACGCGTCGCTCAGCGACCAGATGTTCAAGCGGAGGCGGGCCGAGGAACAGCGCGAACGGCTCATCCCCGAACTGGAAGCCCGCAACACCGAACTGGAGCGGTTTACCTATACCGTGTCTCACGACCTCAAGAGCCCGCTGGTGACCATCACCGGATTCCTGGGGATCCTGGAACGGGACCTGGCGGACGACGATCCCGAGGGCGTGTCACGCGACGTCGATCAGATACGGACCGCCGCGGGGCGCATGCAGCAGCTGTTGGACGAGCTGCTCGACCTGTCGCGCGCTGGCCGTCTGGTCAATCCGCCCACGGCGGTCGATTTGGGTGAGGTGGTCGAGGATGCCGTCGCGCTCCTCGAGGGACAGGCCGCAGACAGGGGTGTCACCATCACCATCGACCGTGACATGCCCGTCGTTTACGGTGACAGGGTAAGGCTACTGCAGGTGTTCCAGAACCTGGTTCAGAACGGCATCAAGTTCATGGGGAACCAGAACGACCCGAGGGTGGACATTGGTGCCAGGCAACAGGATCAGGAATGGGTCATCTCCGTCCGGGACAACGGGGCGGGGATCAATCCCGCGTATCACGAAAAGATCTTCGGGCTCTTCGATCAGCTCGAGCCCGATCAGGAAGGGACCGGCATCGGTCTCGCCCTCGTCCACCGCATCGTCGAGGTGCATGGTGGCCGGGTGTGGGTCGAATCCGACGGGGAGGGAAACGGATCGCTGTTTTGCTTTACTCTTCCGCTCGGGCGCCCCACCTCCCCCGAGTGGCAGCTCCCTTCCGAAGAGACCGGGTCGCGCTCGGGATCGGCACGGTCGGGATGATTTCACAACTCGGGTTGGTGCCGTCTTCGCCCGGGGCGGTACCGGCCACAGCCATACCATAGGGAGCGTCCGCATGTCCCGCCCATCACTGTTACTCGGCCTCATGCTGATAGCCTTGGGAGCCGGTCCTGGCACGGCACACGGTCAGGATTCCATACCCTCGATTGCCGACAAGACCCGGGGAATGACCGCGCTCGACGGGTTCCTGCCGCTCTACTGGGACGCCGGCGCCGGGAAGGTGTGGCTCGAAGTCCCGGCCCTGGGAGCGGAACTGATTTATGTCGTGTCCCTCACCACCGGCGTCGGGTCGAACGATATCGGCCTCGATCGCGGGCAGTTGGGTGGTGAACGCATCGTCCGATTCGAGCGGGTCGGCCCCCGGGTATTCCTGGTACAGCCCAACTATGCCTATCGGGCCGAGTCGGACAATGTGGACGAGCGGCTCGCCGTGGAGGAGGCGTTCGCCATCAGTACCTTGTGGGGCTTTTCTGTGGCCGCCGAAACCGACGGACGGGTGCTGATCGACGCCAGCGACTTCGTTCTGCGCGACGCACACGGGGTGAGCGGCGCGCTCGACCGGAGCGGGCAGGGACGTTTCGAACTCGACCGAGACCGGAGCGCCGTGTACCTCCCGCGAACCAATGCGTTTCCCCGGAACAGCGAAATCGAAGTGAGTCTCACCTTCACCGGGACCGAACCGGGTCGGGAGGTTCGCCGCGTGACGCCCACGGCGGAAGCGATCACCGTGCGGCAACGGCACTCGTTCATCGCCCTCCCCGAACCCGGCTACACGCCACGACGGAACGATCCCCGGGCGGGCTACTTCGGTGTGAGCTACCTCGACTACGCGGCACCCATTGGCCAGCCGATGAGGCACCGCCTCATCGCCCGGCACCGGCTCCACAAACAGGACCCCACGGCGGCCGTCAGCCCGGCGGTCGAGCCTATCGTATACTACCTCGACCGGGGGACGCCCGAGCCGGTACGCTCCGCCTTGCTCGACGGTGCCCGTTGGTGGAACGAGGCGTTCGAGGCCATCGGGTTTCGGGATGCCTTTCGGGTGGAGATGCTCCCCGAAGGGGCCGACCCGATGGACGTGCGGTACAACGTCATCCAGTGGGTCCATCGCTCAACGCGCGGATGGAGCTACGGGTCCTCCGTGTGGGATCCCCGTACCGGGGAGATCATCAAGGGACATGTGTCGCTTGGGTCGCTCCGCGTGCGCCAGGATTACCTGCTGGCGACGGGGTTGCTGTCGCCGTTCGCCAGCGGCGACGAAGCGGCACCCCAACTGACCGAAATGGCTCTCGCCCGGTTGCGCCAACTGGCGGCCCACGAAGTGGGGCACACGCTCGGCCTGGCCCACAACTTCCTGTCCTCGACCGTTGATCGTGCCTCCGTCATGGACTATCCCCACCCATTGGTGACCATTGCCCCTGACGGCACACTCGACCTGAGCAATGCCTACGACGTCGGGCTCGGAGCCTGGGACCTAGCCGCCATCGCCTACGGCTATCAGGACTTTCCCGACGATACCGACGAGGCGGCCGCCCTCCAGGCCGTGATCGACGGTGCCCGCCGCAACGGCCTGGAGTTCATCACCGATCAGGACGCCAGGCCCATGGGCGCGGCCCATCCCGGCGGCAATCTGTGGGACAACGGAACCGACGCCGCACAGGAACTCGAGCGGGTCATGGCAGTCCGCCGGCTGGCGCTCGACCGGTTCGGCGCCGCCGCCATTCGAACTGGCGCGCCGTGGGCCACGCTGGAAGAGGTTCTGGTTCCGCTCTACCTCCATCACCGGTTCCAGGTGGACGCCGCCGCCAAACTCCTCGGCGGGAGCCGCTACGTCTACTCCGTGAGGGGGGACGGCATGCCACCGGTGACCGCCGTGCCGGCCGCCGAGCAGTGGCGGGCAGTGCGCGCGCTGCTGGCCACGATCACACCCGATGCGTTGGCACTCCCCGCGAGCGCCCTGGAGTCGATTCCGCCGAGACCCTACACCTACCCATCTCACCGCGAGTTGTTCCGGCGCTACACCGGCGTCACCTTCGATGTCATCGCTCCTGCTGCGGCAGCGTCACGCCACACCATGCGGGCGCTGCTACAACCGGAGCGCGCAGCCCGTGTCGTGGAACAGCACGCGGTCCACTCCTCGCTGCCGGGTTTCGGGGCCGTGCTGGATTCGATCCTGCGTCACTCGTTCCCCGCCCACCGGGCCGAGGACGGGTATCACGCCGCATTGGAGCGCGCCGTGGAACGGGTGGTAGCCGAAGAATTGATGCGACTGAGTGCCGAGGCGGGCATGCCCCACGTGCGGGCGATCGTGGTGCAGAAACTCGAACTCCTCCAGGAACTGGCCAGCGAGCGCCGGGCCACCAGAAACCCGGACGATCAAGCACACTTCGGCTTGCTGGAGGCGGATATCAGCCGCTACCTGAACCGCGAAGTCGAGGACGTGCCGGGCCCGGATGCACCGGCTTTGCCGCCGGGGAGTCCGATTGGGGGGCGGTGAGGCGGTAGGGCGGTAAGGCGGTAAGGCGGTAGGGCGGTAAGGCGGTAGGGCGGTAACAGGCGGTAAGGGCGGTAACTGGTTGTCGCAAAGAGGGTTGACAGATCAGCGTGAGCGAGCACTTTTGTGCTGCCCCCGCTGCCCCCGCTGCCCCCGCTGCCCCCGCTGCCCCCGCTGCCGTCCCCGCTGCCGTCCCCGCTGCCCCCGCCGTCGTCACTCCCCGAAGTGTTCCCCCGTAACGGGCTCCGGTTCAGGCGGCTTGAGTTGCGGCTTGGAGTCGATCAACCGAGCGCAGGCGTTCCACCGAAGGATGGGGTCGTCGTTGCCGGCCTGGCGGATGGCCTCGGCTTTCTCGTACCACTCCATCGCGTCACGCAGGTCCCGGTAGGCGATGGTGCCGGCGTTGGGTGTGCCGCGCCGCAAGATTGCCTTGGCACGGCGTTCGGCGATGAGGCCGGAGTAGTACGCCCGGCCGTACTCGTCGTCGAGTCGAGGAACGAGGGCCTGCGCCCTGGTGACGTTGCCGGAGAGTTCGTCGGTGAACTGGTCGGTTATGGCCAGCAGCAACATCGTCAGCGCCAGCTGATGGTTGGGCCGGGCCTCGAGGATGTCCAGGCTGATGCTCTCGGCTTCCAGCGGCTCGTTGAGTAACCGGTACTGCTTGGCCTTGGCCAGGGCGGCATCCAGGCTTTCCGGCGACAGTGGTTTGGGGGTAAACATGGGGCCTCCCGATTCCGCCGTCAGGCGTCACTGGTCAACGCCCGGATCAACCGGCCCAACGGATCGTACGCATGGTCCACGACGCGTTCCTTGAGCGGAATTATGGCGTTGTCGGTGATGGTGATGTCTTCCGGGCAGACGGTGGTGCAACACTTGGTGATGTTGCAGTAGCCGATGCCTTGTGTCTTGCGCAAGTCGTCCAGCCGGTTCTCGGTGTCGAGCGGGTGCATTTCCAGGGCTGCCGTATAGACCATGAAACGCGGACCGATGAATTCCTCGTAGAGCTGGTGCTCCCGCAGCACGTGGCACACGTCCTGGCACAGGAAGCACTCGATACACTTGCGGAACTCCATGACCCGGTCGGCGTCCTCCTGGGCCATGTTCCAGCTGCCGTCCTCGTTGTCGGGCGGGCGAGGCGTGAACGGCTTGATCGTCTTCTTGACGCGGTAATTCCACGAGACGTCCGTGACCAGATCCCGGATCAACGGGAACGCCTTCATCGGCTGTACCATGATCGTCTCGCCGGCGGGGAGCGCGCTCATGCGCGTCATGCACATGAGTCGCGGGTGGCCGTTGATTTCAGCGGAACACGATCCGCATTTGCCCGCCTTGCAATTCCAGCGCACCGCGAGATCGTTGGCGTGCTCGGCCTGGATCTGTTTGACCGCATCGAGTACCACCATACCGCCGCTGACCATAGTGGTATAGGACTCGAAGCGACCGCCGTCCTTGTCGCCGCGCCACAGCTTGAACGTGGCTTCGCGCATCAGCCCATCTCCTCGATGACCTGTTTCAGATCCGGACGCATCTCCGGAATCGGCGCTCGCGAGAGCGTCATTGTCCCGTCCGCTGCCTGCTCCAGGATCTGATTGTACTGACCGGCGGCCGGGTCCTTGTCCGGGTAGTCCGACCGGAAGTGGGCGCCGCGGCTCTCCTGCCGCGCCAGCGCCGCCTTGGCCACCGCTTCGGCAACCGTCAGCAAGTTGTCCAGATCGAGCGCGGTGTGCCACCCGGGGTTGTACTCCCGGTTGCCCGTCACGGCTACTTCGCGGGTTCGACGGCGGAGGTCCGTCAGCCGCTCCAGTGCCGCGGTCATTTCCGATTCGGTACGTACGATACCCACCAGGTCCTGCATGGTGTCCTGCAGGTCGCGTTCGATGTCGTAGGGTCCTTCCCCCTGAGCACCGCGCCCGAACGGGGCCAGAGCCGCTTCGCCGGCGGCATCGAGGTCTCCGGCGTCGACGGATGTGGCCGGATGCTTGGTGGCAAACGCGGCCGCGTACCGTCCGGCCCGCTCACCGAAGACCAGAAGATCGGACAGGGAATTGCCGCCCAGCCGGTTGGCGCCGTGAAGCCCTGCGGCGCACTCCCCGGCCGCGAACAGGCCCGGCACGGTGGACATCTGCGTCTCGGCGTCGACCCGGAT
>CAJVYZ010000075.1 GCA_913009915.1 uncultured Gemmatimonadota bacterium
CTGATACTGATACAACCAACGTTCAATGTATCCCGGAAATTACAGCGATTAATGATCTTGGTGGGACAAGTGGTATGTATCATAATGCAGCTAATAACATTGAAATTATAGGCAGTAATTTTGGCGTGGTCGGTAACGTGTATTTTAACAATCAAGTTAGTGATTCATGGACCTGCTATGACGCTGTTCCACCGTGGAATGAATTTCCACATGCGGATTGTGTAGGCCCAGGGGATTGGGCCGGATCGCGGATTGAAACACATGTTCCTGGCGGTCCTCCTGCGTATAATGGAGAAACGGTTTCTGCCGGAGCAAAGGATGGTGGTGTCTACGTTGAAGTAGTAGTAGGCGAGCCAAGCAACTCAATTTCATATAATGGCGTAAAGAGCCCTCAGATCAAATTAGCTTCGGGTCTTAATAACCAGCCACATGGCGGAGAAGGGCAGTATGTTACTTTATGGAAACGCAACGACGCTGACGGTGGTTTCGACCGTGTGATCGGCGGCGCAGCGGTAGATGGCATGCGTGATGATCTCGCGCGCCTCCTTGTCAGCGTTTTGCTCCGCTTCGTCGAGGATTTCCTTGGCCCGGGTCGCGGCCTCACGCCGGACCTGGGCTTCCAAGTTTTCCATCAGCAGTTTCTTGGCTTCATCGGTCGTCATCCCGGCGTGTGTCGCCATCACAAGCTCGAGGATGCCGTGCTCGCCCTGCGCCGCCAGACCCTCCATGTCGCCGGCGAGCGCCGAGGCGAACGGCTCCTGGCTTCGCCACTCCGGATGATCCGGCGCCATCGCGCGCACACGATCCAGCGCAAAGAGCAACTGAAAATACACCGGCTTCTCGGCCCAGAGGCAGCCGTCGTTGTCGAACACCGCCACCCGCTCGTCGACTGGGCGGTAATCGGTGTGAGCCGGGTCGGTCACCCGATCGACGAAATCGACGATCGCCGCTTTGGCTTCGCCCTCTGTCCACGACGGCAATGGATCGGCTGCCGGCCGCGGCTGGCACGCCAGTATCGTCAGGAGGGCAGTGATCGATGCTACGGTGGTTCTCATGAGCCGGCCTGCTCGAGCACTGTCACATCTCGGAATTCAAAGAAATGAACAGAATAGCCGAGCCGCCAACGACGGCCCGGCATTCCATTTGATCCTCAGCTACTGACGGGCACTGCCGACCTTCATCGACTCCAACACCTGGTCGATGGAAAAGCTCGCCGGAGTTTGCCGCGGCGGGTATTCCTGGAACGTAGCCAGGAACTTTCCCACGACTACCTGGGCAGGCACGAGCAAGAACGATCGATCGATCCGCCAGCGGGAATAACCGATACTCTCGTGATCGGCCCGTTCGAAGGGGTCTGCCCGTAGATCATAGATCTTGGGTAGCCGCAGGAAGACGAACGGCTCCTGCCACACGTCGAATCCATGGGACCGCTGCTCGGCGAATACGATTTTCCATTTGTTGTAACGCAGGTTCAGCAGATCACCCGTGTCCGAGAAGTAGAAAAACTCCTGTCGGGGACTCTGCTCGACTTCTCCCCGCCAGTAGGGAAGGAAGTTGTAGCCGTCGATATGGACCTTGAAGTTCTTGTTTCCCGCCTGATGGCCGGCGAGCAACTTCTCCTTGATGTCGGGATCGCCGGCGGCTGCCAACAACGTCGGCATCCAGTCCAGCTGGGAGATGATGTCGTTGGAGACGGTCCCGGGTTCGATGACGCCGGGCCAGCGAACCACCATCGGTACGCGGTAGCCACCCTCCCAATTGTCGTTCTTCTCGCCCTTGAACTGCGTCGTGCCGCCATCGGGCCAGGAGAAGACCTCAGCCCCGTTGTCGGTCGAATAGATCACGATGGTGTTCTCGGCGATGCCCAGTTCATCGAGCTTGTCTAGCAATTGTCCGACATGCCCATCGTGTTCGACCATGCCGTCGGCATAGATGCCCTGACCGGTGACTCCTTGGGACTCCGGCTTCAAGTGCGTCCAGATGTGCATGCGGGTCGAATTCCACCATAGAAAGAACGGGTCACCTGCTGCATGAACCCGGTCCATGAAGCCTAGTGCCGCGGCCAGTGTTTCCTCGTCGACCGTCTCCATCCGCTTGCGGTCGAGCGGGCCCGTGTCCTCGATCCGACCGTCGGCATAGCTGTGGATCACCCCGCGAGGACCAAACGCCTCCTGGAAGGTGCGCCCGTCGGCCAGGACCACGTCGCCAGGATAGTCCTCGTTCTCAGGCTCTTCTTCGGCGTTCAGGTGATACAGGTTGCCGAAAAACTCGTCAAAGCCATGATTGGAGGGCAGCATCTCGTCTCGGTCGCCCAGGTGGTTCTTACCGAACTGGCCCGTGGCGTAACCGAGAGGCTTCAGCAGCTCGGCGATGGTCGGGTCTTCGGGCTGTTGCCCCAGATCCGCCCCTGGCAGTCCGACTTTGGTGAGGCCGGTCCGGAACGGGATTTGGCCCAGAATGAACGCCGAGCGCCCCGCGGTACGGCTCTGCTCACCGTATGAATCGGTAAACAGCATCCCCTCTTCGGCGATACGGTCGATGTTGGGCGTGCGATAGCCCATCATGCCGCGGTTGTAGGCGCTGACATTGAAGTTGCCGATGTCGTCGCCCCAGATGACCAGGATGTTGGGTTTTTCCTGGGCCATGAGTGGGGCAGTGAACCCCGCCAGTGCGGCTAATAGGACCGCGCTCAACTTGTGTCCTGCGAACATGATGACCTGTTCCTCTCTTAGTGCGATGGGACTTGCCCTGAGGCCCAACGGGGGACCCGCACGGCCGGAAAGAATGGTAATACTCCAAAAAACGAGTCCGCGCAAGTTCAGTTTCGTTGTCGTTGCGCAGTGAGACCGTCTCAAAGGCGGTTACGGGGATCAGTGATCCGCGATCGGTTATCAGTGATAAGTAATTCGAGAGGGTGCGCCGTGTGCAGGGCCGATGATTGGGACTTGCGAAAAGCAAACGACTGCAAAGTGTCTTGGGCTGCCCTCGCCTACACCCCCATCGTCTCCCGCCGCCACCGGGCAAACCCGATCACGTCCTCCACCGGCGGCACCGCCTTTTCGTCCGCGTAAGCCGTATACATCCGCCAGCGAAGATAGGTCGCGTCAGGCAGCGGCAGGAACGGGACCCGGGTCAACCACCCCCGCCGGCGGAAGGCCCAGGCGGTCCTGAGCAAATCCACCGCCAACCGTGGATTGACGAGCGCCCGCAGCGTCAGGCGCATGGTCAGACCGGGCCAGCCGTAGGTGGGGGGCTCGTAAGGCATGGTAGGAAAATGGGCGGTAGGGCGGTAGGGCGGTAGGGCGGTAAGGGCGGTAACGGGCGGAACTTGACAACCGGAGGTTGTCCGAGACCCTTGGGGCTGCCCTCGCTGCCCTCGCTGCCCTCGCTGCCCTCGCTGCCCTCGCTGCCCTCGCTGCCCTCGCTGCCCTTGCTGCCCTCGCTGCCCTCGCTTCTCCCCCCGCAGCCTTATTTCCTACTATTTTCCCCTACATGAGACTCCCATCGCTGTTGGCTACCGCCACGACCGCCGTGTTCCTCGCCACTCCCCTCGCCGCTCAGGACTCCTCCCCCGGGGTGGGCGATTCCTCCTATGTAGCGGGCGATTACCAGGTTTACTCGGGGGATGGGACCGCGGCATCGATCGACGACATCGTGGCCGCCATGGCGACCGTCGACGTGGTGTTCATCGGCGAGACCCACGACGACCCGACCGGGCACTTCCTCGAAGTCGAATTGCTCCGCCGGGCTTATCAGACCATCGGGTCCGACACCACTGCTGAAGGCGAGCCCCGATCCGTGGCTCTCTCGCTGGAGTTCTTCCAGCGGGACGCGCAGCCGATCCTCGACGAGTATCTTGCCGGGCTGATCACCGAAAAAGCATTTCTGGCCGCCAGCCGGCCCTGGCCCAGGTACGACACCGACTACCGTCCCCTGATCGAGTTCGCCAAGGATCAGGACCTGGCGGTCGTCGCCGGCAACGCGCCGCGCCGCTACGCCAACCGGGTGACCCGTTTGGGGAGGGAATCGTTGAACGCGCTCGGCCCCGGTGCCCTCGCTACTCTGGCGCCACTTCCCTACGGCCAGCCGTCCAAGGCGTATCGCGATCAATGGATTCAGGTGATCATGGAGGTAATGGAAGAGGAAGGGATGAAGTGCGGCAAGCCTATCATCGATTCCACGCAAGCGGATTCGGGAGCGGCCGGTGATCCGCCCCCATCTGCCCACGGCAACATGGGCAACCAACTCCACAGCCAGGTGCTGTGGGACGCCACCATGGCATTCTGGATTAACGATCACCTGGTGCGCCGGCCGGACGCGCTGGTACTCCACATGGTGGGATCGTTCCACGTGGCCCGCGGAACCGGCATCCCCGAGCAACTCGAGCGCTACCGTCCGGGAACCTCATCGATCATCGTCATGATGCGTGCGGTCGAAGACATCAACACATTCGAAGCGGCCCCCAGCGGTACTTGGGGGGACTTTGTGATTCAAACTGACGAATCGCATACGCTGGAAGCGATCGAATGCAGAGGAGAAGAGGGCTAAGAGGACTAAGAGGGCTAAGACGGAAAGGGACTACTCATTGGAGATTTTCTCCCTCTTAGCCCTTATTGGTCCTACCCAGCCTCCACCCGTCCCCTGACCCAGGTCCCCTGCCATGCCTGAAGACTCCTTCTCCGAGTACTACCGCCGCTTTCCTCGGCACGACCGTCCCACCGAGGACGAGCAGTTGTTCGAGAGCGCTGAACTGCTCGAACGGCCGGATGCGTTGCGCAAGACCGACCCGTGGCGAGTGTTGCGCATCATGGGCGAATTCGTGGAGGGATTCGACACGCTGGGCGACGTGCTCGACGGCGTGTCGGTGTTCGGTTCGGCGCGCACCAAGCCGGACACCCTCGAATACGCCGCGGCCCAGGAAGTAGGCCGGCTCCTGGCGGAAGAGGGCGTGCCGGTCATCACCGGTGGCGGGCCGGGGATCATGGAAGCGGCCAACCGCGGCGCCTACGAGGCCGGTGGCCTGTCCATCGGCTGCAACATCGAGCTGCCCTTCGAACAGGGATCGAACGACTACCTCTCCCGCAGCATCAACTTCCGCTTCTTCTTCGTGCGCAAGACGATGTTCGTGAAATACGCCGCGGCGTTCATCGTCTTCCCCGGCGGGTTCGGCACCATGGATGAGCTGTTCGAATCGCTCACGCTCATCCAAACCGGCAAGATCAAGGACTTCCCGGTGGTCCTCTTCGGAATCGACTACTGGAGCGGTTTGGAGGCCTGGCTCAGGGACACCGTTGCCGGGGAAGGAAACATCGACGAGGAAGACCTGCTGCGCTTTCACGTCACCGACGACCCCGCGGAAGCCGTGGCGCACGTCATCAAGGCCCGCGGCACCCGGGCGATCCACAAGCTTGAACGCGAGTCGGGAATTGGGTGAGGGCAGTACGGCGCGGGGCAGCGTTCATGTGTGATTGGTGATAGGTGCGTGGTGATTGGTGATGTGTTGTGTTTGAGGTGACCCCCGAAGTTGACCCAGCTATTCATGGACTCTCTCTGGTTGTAGAGCGTGGTCCCGCTCTTGGGTTGTGGCCACTACGAATTCGGCAGGGGTCAGCTCGCCGAGGGAACCGTGCGGCCGAACGTGGTTGTAGTCGTTCCTCCAGGTTTCGATGGTGACGCGTGCTCGGTCGATCGAGGTGAACCAGTGGAGATTGAGGCAGTCATCTCGAAAGGTACCGTTGAAGCTCTCGATAAAGGCGTTCTGCGTCGGTTTGCCGGGTTGAATGAAGTCGAGTTTGACGTCGCGGCTGTAGGCCCAGGCGTCGAACGCCCGGCTGGTGAACTCCGATCCGTTGTCGGTGATCAGCACGGCGGGCAAGCCGCGCTCACGCAGCAGCGTCTCGAGGACGGCGATGACATCGGGAGCTGGAATCGACTGCGCGACGTGAATGGCCAGCGCTTCCCGGCTGTACTCATCCAGCACCGTCAGACAGCGGAATTGACGCCCCGTACTCAACGTGTCATGCACGAAATCCAGAGCCCACCGCTCATTCGGCCCGGCAAGTGCAGGGCGCACTGGACGTGGCACCGCGCTCCGGCGCCGTTTGCGCCGCCGCCTCCGCACGGCCAAGCCGGCCTCACGGTAGAGCCGCTGCAGGCGTTTCCGATTGACTCGCCAGCCTTCCCGCACCAACAACCGGTGAATCCACCGGTAGCCCCACCGCGGACGCTCCGCCGCCAGCTCGTGCATCCTGGCCGTGAGGGCCGCTTGTGGCTCCCTGGTCGTCCGATACCGCACCGTCGAGCGTGGGAAGCCCGTAAACCGAATGGCCCGGCGCTGCGATACTCCTACCGCGGCTTGCACCTGCCCGACGACCCGGCGCCGCTCCCCAGCCGTCACGATCCTTTTCCCAGGAGATCCTTCAACACTTGGAGATTCAGTGACTGGTCGGCCACGATCCGCTTGAGCCGGCGATTCTCATCCTCCAACTGCCTGAGACGCTTCGCCTCACTCAGGCCCAACCCGCCGTACTTCTTCCGCCAGTTGTAGAACGTGTTACGACTGATACCGTGCCGCCGGCACAGCTCGTCGGTACCGGCCCCGGCCTCGGATTCCGCCAGCACACCCAGGATCTGCTCCTCCGTGAATCGACTCCTACGCATGACTCCTCCTGACGAGGAGCCCAACAATAACTGGATCAGGTTTCGGGGGTCAGATCATGTTGGTATCCATCAAGAATCACAAATCACCTATCACGTATCACCCCTGTGTAGGCCCCGCCTACATCATCCTCCAATACGACCCCGCCGGCTTCCCCAGCTTGAACGCCGTATAGCGTTTACACGCGAAGTACAACGGCACCATCCCGATCACCCACACCACATACAGTGCGCCGTAGCCGGTCCCGTTCCGGAACGGCAAGCCGATCACCATGAACAACCAGATGTGCGCCAGGTAGAAGAACATGGGCGACCGGCCGTAGACGTCGAGTACTCGGCGCCAGGATGCTGGGAGATACTGCAAGGCACCCAGTAGCAGGAGATTGACGCCGAGGGTGACGGTAAGGAACGTCAGGCTGGGTGGATACTTGGTCACGTTCAGGAAATCGATGACGCTGGGGCCGGGCACCGTGTGGTGGTTGCCGAAACCACCGCCGGCACGCATGACGAAGAACGACACCAGGAGCACCATTCCCGTGCCGGTGGCGATGCGGACGAAGGACGCCGGTTTGCTCCGTGCCAGACGGCCCAGCGCCATGCCGCACAGGGTGACGCCCAGCCACGGTACCACGGCATAGATGACGAAAATGAATCCGGTGATGCCCGGCGCGTTGAGGAAGCGCATGAGGGGATTGAATTGGACCATCATCTGTGACGCGTCCGGTGTCAGCAGTTGGCTCGCAACCGCCGCCCCGATTCCAGCCACCAGCAATACCATGGTGGGCAGCGCCGACAGTATCCCCGCGATGATCATCGACAGCCCCAGGGCCGTCAGGACGCCAAACAGGATGCCCCCGCTGAAGGTTCCGCCCGGGGTGACCGCGACCGGCCACAACGCGTCCTTGTTCGCCACCAGAAAGCCGGTTATCCAGGCGGGATTTTCCAGAAACTGGTTGATCAGCACCAGCACGAGTCCCCGGGTGATGAAGTAGCGGGCCACACGACCCTGGCTCCATCCCAGGGCGATGCGGGATTCCCGGAACAACGCCATCCCCGCGCCCATCAGTAGAAAGAATCCCGGCGCGCTCAAATGAGTGATTGCCCGAGTAAAGAAAGCGATCGCGCTGGGGTACTCCGGCAGCGGCACGCCCCAGTACTCGCCCGGGTGTCGCTTGGCCACGAAGAACGCCACGTGGTCGATGGCCATGACCACCATGATGAATCCGCGCAGAACGTCTATCTGGCTCAGCCGCCCGATCGCCCCGGGTTGGGGAGCAGGACTCTGCGTAATCGATTCAGTCTCGGCGACGCTGGTCACACACACTCCGGGGTGAGGGGCAGTCGAGGAATGAAGTCTTAGAATTTGGGGAGGCTGGTGGCCGGTGGCTAGGGCCTGAGACTGAGGCAGCGAAGAGAGCTAGGACGGGCTCCTTTTCCCTCTTAGCCCTCTTTTCCCTCTTAGCCCTCCTCGTGATCACCGTCCCACGCCCCTAGTCTAGTCCCCCCTCGAGTTCAGGGTATCTTCCCACCCACCCTCACGCCGGGCCTCACCGCATGACCAAACTCGCCAACGCTTATCTCCACGGCCGCAGGATCGATCCCGGTGGCATCACCGGGCAGGAAACGGTGGCGGACCTGGTCGATGGATCCTTCCTGGCCTACAACGGAGGGCGCCTGCGCGAGGGGTGCCAGTTGTTCGTTCAGGAGATGCTCGATCCGGACGTGACGGTCGGCGTGAGCCTCACCGGCGCCATGACCCCGGCCGGGCTCGGCATGAGCAGTCTCATCCCGCTCATGGAAGCGGGGTTCATCGACTGGATCGTCTCCACCGGTGCCAACCTGTACCACGACTGCCACTTCGGATTGGGACTGGCGATGCACCAGGGTTCGCCCTTCGTCGACGATGTCGAACTGAAGGACAACGGCGTCGTCAGGATCTACGATATTCTGTTCGACTACGACGTCTTGCTGTCCACGGATGACTTCACCCGAGAGGTTTCGGCTCGCCCAGAATTCCAGCGAAGCATGAGCACGGCGGAGTACCACCACCTGTTGGGCGGCTACGTCCGCGAGCGAGAGAAGGCCCTGGGTCTGACGAGTCGTTCGGTGCTGAGCGCCGCACACGACCTGGATGTTCCCATCTACACCAGTTCCCCGGGTGACAGCTCGCTGGGCATGAACGTGGCCGAGCTGGCGCTCGAGGGCAACCAGCTCAGCTTCGATGTGACGGCCGACGTCAATGAAACGACGGCCATCGTCCTCGCCGCCAAGCGCTCGGGTGGTCGCCACGCGGCCGTCATGATCGGCGGCGGTAGTCCCAAGAACTTCCTGTTGCAGACCGAGCCGCAGATTCAGGAGGTGCTCGGCATCGACGAGAAGGGGCACGACTACTTCTTCCAGATGACCGACGCCCGCCCCGACACCGGCGGGCTGTCAGGGGCGACGCCCGCGGAGGCCGTCAGTTGGGGCAAGGTCGATCCCGACAGGCTACCCGAATCGAGATCGGAAGAGCACACGTCTGAACTCCAGTCACACTGATATATCTCGTATGCCGTCTTCTGCTTGAAAAAAAAAAACAACCTACCACACTATCAGCACTACCGCGCTGCACAGCCCC
>CAJVYZ010000076.1 GCA_913009915.1 uncultured Gemmatimonadota bacterium
GACCACTTCGCCGAATTCTTCCCGGTGCGGCACCCGGAACGACGTGACCCTGAGTCTTTCGTTGAGCTGGACCGTGGCACCCGGTTCCTGGACCCGGACGTCGATGTTGTCATAGCGAACCAGTTGGCTCCAGGGACCGTTGTCCGCCAGGTATCCGGCGAACCTGGGTGGGACGTAAACCGGCACCCCGGTTGCGCCCATCGATTCGTGACCCAGGAACATGAGTCCGGTGTAATGGCCCATGTGAGGGTGGGTCAGGAAGATCCCCGCTAGGCCAGGTGCAGCACTTCCCGTGGGGGCCAAGGCATCGAGGGTGCCGAGTTGACTGCGGAAATCGGGTGTGGCCTCGAACAGCCAGCGCTCACCGCTCTCGGGGTCGACCACGGCGAGCGACACCACCAGACGCTCGATGCCACGATCGGGCCCGCCGGCTTGGGGCACGCCGCCGTCCTGGGCGATGCCCAGCACCACGAGAAACGGAACTGTGTCGGCGGGGACGAAAGCGAGGGCAGCGAGGGCGGCGAGGGCGGGGCCGGCGATCATTGGTCTGCCGCGATCGAATCCAGCCTGGCGTTTCGGGCATCCGCCGAGTCGGAGAGATCGAGGGCGCCCTGGACGCCGCGGGCGCCGGGAAGTCGGGATTGGCCGATCAGGCTGTCGCGCTCGTGCTCGGTCCGGACGGCGCCTTGCTCGCTCGATCCACCACAGCCTGCTGCCAACAGGAGGCCGCTTACTATAAAGAAGGGACGCATCGTTTCGCTCCGGGTGGGTACCAGCGCATGATGCGTCCCTGGGGGTACTCCGTCAACTACTTGTGCCAGAGGGCGCTTGGGACCCCGATTCCGCAGAAATGTTCGGACCAGGAATGCCAGGAATATCGAATGCCAGGAATATCGAATAACGAAGTGACGTTCATAGTTCACTTCGTTATTCGATATTCCTGATTCGATATTCCTGGCATTCTCCCTGGGCTTGCCGGGTCACTCAATTCATCGGTATCCAGTAATTGGCCTTGATGGCGATGATGTTCCGGCCCGGCGCCGTGACGGCGTCGAACAACGATCCTGGCTCCAGCGGCGACCCGTCCCGGGCGAACCCGGACTTGTTCTGCTGCCACACGAAGAAGATGGTGCTCCCCGGCGACCACTCCCAGCGCAGCACGAGATTGCTGCGGAACGAGGTGATGTTGAAATTGTTGTTCGGCAGCGAGAACAGCGACCCGCCGTCGGTCACCTCGTACGAGTCGACCAATCCGGTTTCCTGGTTCACCACTGGCGTGATGGTCGTTCCGTCGGTGCCGTAGGTACGCAACTCGCTGCTTCGGGCGGCCTCGAGTTCGCCGAAATTCGAGTAGTTGCCGCTGGCCACGAACGGCTCGGCGTACAGCTCCAGGCTCAAGGTGGGGCTGAACAGGTAGTTCACCCGGAACTGTGCCGAGATCTGGCTGAACTTGATGGTCGAGAAGATGTAGCGCGTGCCGAAGGTGGCCGCCGAACCCTCATCCCGAATGGTGTAGTATTGCCGGGCGTTGTTTTGGGTGAAGAACGAGGGACCGACGGAAAACTGCAGTTGGGGGCTCGGCTGGGCGCCGAAGCTGGCAAAGGCGTTGACCGACTGGTTGTGGTTGACGTCGCTCACGCCGCCACCGATCGACCAGTTGGTGTTGGACGACCGGTTGTTGCCCCAGCGGAGACTGGCACGCCACCCGCCCACGTCGCCCATGAGGGGGCCACCCCGGGTGATGGCGTCGTTCAGCGTGGATGGCTGGTACGACAGGTTGAAGTTGTTCCACATGTAGTTGTTCCACGTGACGTTGCCACCCGTCCACAACGCCGTGTTCTTGCGGATGCCGCCGAAGTTGAAGCCGACGCTGGGATTCATCCAGAAATTGTACCGGCGGAACACCTTGCCCGGTTCGGTTTCACGGTAATTCAGGAAGAACCAGCTCTGGATGTCGTCGGCCCGACGGATCACGCCGAGGTCGTTGAGCTCGAGCCCCGGAGAATCGGCCCACACGCCGGTGCCCCACAGCCAGTGTTTGCCGGCGTTCTTGCTGGCCTGCAGCGACGCGCTGTAGCCGGTCAGGGACGTGCGGGCCGGGTCAAAGGTCACGTAGTCCTGGTCGGGCCGCTGGTAGTATCGTGCGCTCGCGGTCTGGACCAAGGCTATGGCACTGGGGGCGCCTGCGATGTGGCTGAAACCGGCGTGGCCGCGGAACTCGTACTTGCCGCCCTGGAACCGCAAGGCAAAGTCGCCACCACCGGTAATGGCCTGCTTGTTGAGTTGCGACCGCATCTCGAAGCTGTCGAAGTTCCGGCTGACGCCCGTCAGCGTGATTCCCGCGGTCGAGGCATCGGCGCCGAATTCCTGTTGCAGGCGCAGGATGCCATACCCGGTCATCGGTTCCACCTCGCGTTGGTCTATGGCACCTGTCGGCGTGGTGAAGCGAGCATACTCCCGCTGCGTCAACGCCCCCAACGCGCCGATCGACAGGCCAGACTGCAGCCGGCCGGTCAATTTGGCCGCCCCGAGAATCGTGGTGATTTCCGGGACGTCGCTGAACTCGCCCGACACGGACCCTTTAGGGGGTGATCCTATCCGGCGCGAGTTGTAATACGTGGGCATACTGCCTCGGCCCCGCAGGAGCTGATTGCCCTCGGTGAAGAACGGGCGCCGCTCATCGAAGATGGTCTCGAACGCACTGAGGTTGACCTCCGCCGGATCGGCATCCACCTGACCGAAATCTGGCAGCACCGTGGCGTCCAGCGTGATGTTGGGGCCGAACCCCATCTTCAGGTTCCCTCCGACACGGGCCTGGACGTTCCTGGTGCTCTCGAACGGATTGCCATCGGCCACCAATTCGCTGCTGGTGACCCGAGCCTCCGATGCCACAAACGGCAGGAACTCCACCCGGCGCTTGGGCGTCAGATCGTCCATCCCGTCCAGGACGCCGAAGCGAGATGCCCAGCCGTTCTCGTCACGGGGGACGTACGACCAATAGATGCGTTCATTCCGGTTGGGGATGATGCGGGTGACGTTGAGACCCCACACCGGCTGCCCCGCGTTGAACCGTAGCTGGGACAATGGTATGACCAGCTCGGCCGTCCACCCCAGGCTGTCGATCATGGTCTTGGCATCCCATACCGGGTCGTAGGTCATGTCCCGGCCGAATTCACTGTCGCGGGGGTTGTACCAGTCCAACCGTACGCCGGCCGCTGTGACCGCAAACGTGTAGGCGGTACGCCGGTCGTGGTACGTGTCGAGGGAAATCCGCAGCATGGCCGCGTTGCCGTTGTCCTGGTCCTTGCGGGAAGACTGGGCGGCCACCGAGTCCGGGTGCGAGTGGTACATCCGGGCGCCTACGTAGAGCACCCCGTCGTCGAACAGGAACGCTACCTCGGTTCGCTCACTCGGCACCGCGCCTTCGGTCGGCTCTTTCTGGACGAAGTCCGATATGAACGTGGCCCGCTGCCACGCGGGATCATCCAGGGCGCCGTCGAATGTCACTTGGGAAGATCCCAGCCGGAATGCCTGGGCCAGCTTGGCGCTGCTCCCCGGGGCCAGGTCGGCCCGAGTTCTGCCGGCGCCCGAACCCTGGGCGTCGAGCGACCCGGCGGCTACCACCAAGAGGGCGGCGACTGCCACCAACCGCACCGTGCCTTTCCACCGAACGGGTTTCACCACTTCTTCCAGCAACTGCGGCATCGACCCTCGCCCGTTCGGTGGTTGGTGACCTGGTGCTCACATCGTTTGACAGTGGCAGCGGGCTGGTGGTTGCATGGCGCCCTCCGACTGACCAACCCCTATCTCTACGGGAGGAGGGATTGGGGGGTTTCTGGGTGGAGGTTGGGCCTCCGGGATTGGGGGATTTCGGGATTTGGGGAATCCGGATCCTAGGGAAGACCGATCCCACAATCCCATTGGAATCCTTTGGCGGCCGGCCCCGTAGGATGTGAGAGATAGCTACTTCAACCATTAGGAAACCCCGTGACCAAGACCTTCTCACCCACCGCAGTGGCTCTGCTGCTGGCCTTTTCTGTCGCCACGGGCGCGCTGGCCGCTCAGGACGAGACGGCCGCCACCGCTGCGACCGCCGCCGCGCCCCGTCCCGAGGCCACCCCCGGCGACGTGGAGTCGATCGACGCAATCATCCTCGCCGTCTACGACGTCATCTCCGGACCCGCAGGGCAGAAGCGAGACTGGGATCGTATGCGGTCGTTGTTCATTGATGGCGCCCGGCTGATCCCGACCGGCCGGCGCCAGAACGGCGAGGGTGGGCACCGGGTCATGACGGTGGAGGATTACATCACCGGGTCCGGCTCGTGGCTCGAGCAGAACGGGTTCTTCGAGACCGAAGTCAGTCGCAAGACCGACCGATTCGGCAACATCGCCCAGGTGTTCACTACCTACCAATCACGCCGCACGCCGGATGCCGAGCCGTTCATGCGGGGTATCAACAGCTTCCAGTTGTGGAACGACGGTGAGCGCTGGTGGGTGGTGAGCATCTTCTGGGAGAACGAGACGGAGGGGAATCCGATTCCGCGGAGATATCTGGAGTAGGGAATGCCAGCAATCTTGAATGCCAGGAATAATGAATAATGAGGTGAAGTTCTCAATTCATTTCATTATTCATTATTCAATATTCCTGGCATTCCTGGCATTCATTGTCCTCCATGGCTCGGTATTCCATGGTAGTTCTCCGGCCCGAGCCCCAACGACGAAACGTCCATGACATATGTGTAGAGGCCGGCCATGAAGCCGGGTCCCTCGCTGCGGGCGAACAGCATCTTGCTGCCGTCGGGCGAGAGGGCGGGGAAGCCGTCGAAGCTGTCGTTGTAGGTCAACCGTACCGGCTCTCCGCCGGCCAGATCGCCCAGGAATATCTCCCAGTTGTTGTTCTCCACGATCCGCACGAACACGTAGTGGCGGCCGTCGGGCGCGGGGTAGGGTGCCCAGTTCATGCCGCCGTCGAAGGTGCGCTGCACTCGCTCGCCGGTTTCGGTGTCGATGGTGAAGATCGTCATCGGCGTCGGCTTGACGACTCCGTACTCGCTTCGCTTCCAGGCTCGGGTGAGGATCGTCTTGCTGTCCGGCAAGTAGAAAGGAGCACCCTCCTGCCAATCCTCAGTGTCGGTGATCTGCTGCTCTTCCGATCCATCGACCCGCATGCGCCACAGGTCCATGCGGCCGTCGATCTGCCGGCCGAAGACGATCCACTCACCGTCGGCTGATACCGACACCTCGGCTTCGTACCACTCGTTGTCCGTCAGTCGGCGGACGTTGCTGCCGTCGAGGTCGGATATGTAGAGTTCCGCTCCTTGAGGATACTGGCGCTCATCGGACCAGTTGCCTATGGCCATGTCCATGTTATCGCGGGTAGAGGTCCACACGATCTGCCTCCCGTCAGGCAGGAAGTAAGAGCAGGCGTCCTGGCCCCGGTCGTTGATCCGATGGATGTTCTCGCCCTGGTCGGTGAAGGTGTAAGTCAGGGCCCCCGTGCTGCGCCCCTCGGCGTGCTGAGCATCCGGATCCTGCGTCTGGGCGATGACGTGCAAGTTGTCCGGAGCGTAATAGGCCTCGGCCGACCGCGGGATATTGGGAATCCGTCGCACCGGCAGCTCTTGGCCTTGGGCCTCCAACCTTCTGGAATCCGGGAACATTACGCCTTCGGCTACGATGACAGATACCAAGGTGGCGGCGAGGATAGCCGGACGATGGAGTACGGAGGACTGGAACATGCTGGGAACCTCGTAAGAATCGAGAAATCCTCGACCAATGGACCCAACTGGCCGAGACAGGTAATCTTACCGCTGGATCCGCCGCTCGCCAACACGATGAATGCCAGCAAGACTGAATAATGAGGTGAAGTTCCCAGTTCACTTCGCTATTCGATATTGCTGGCATTCCTGGCATTCCTGGCATTCATTATTCATTGTGACCCCCGTCACGCCGCGACCCCGCCATCGGTGACAGTTTTCAGGGTTGCGGAGCGGGCACGCGCTGTGCCACCGCATCGTTTACAAGCTCTTCTCCACATGATACGGCGAGTTGGCTATGTCTCGTGTGTTCGTAGTGCTGATCGGCCTAATGGTGCTGCCATCAGTTGGGGTTGTCGCGCAAATCACCATCCCCGCTCCCCGGCACCACGGTTTCTGGGTCGGCGGCGGTTTGGGGTATGCCGCCACCAAGCTCTCGGGCGATGTCTTCCGTAACGAAGGGTCTCGCATCGGTGGTTTGAGCGGCTACCTCCGTGTGGGGTACACTCTGACGCCCTCGTTTCTTCTTGGTGCTGAAATCGACGCCTGGGGGGGCAGTGCCGAACCGGAGGACCCGGCCAACGATACGGTGGGCCGGTTCATGGGGAGCGCCATGGCCGTCGGCTACTGGTATCCTAGCACGCGTATGGGATTGTACCTCAAGGCGGGGGCCGGGATGGTGTCCTACCGAGCCGACGGGGATGTTCTCACGGTCCGGTCTTTTGGTGGCACCGTGGGCGCCGGGTTCGAGGTACCCGTGGCGAACAACATTTCGCTGGTGCCGTTCGTGAATTACCTCGATTCTGCCAGCGGAGAGTTGAAGCTCGACGGAGATCCAATCGATCAGTTCGGCAGTGTGAGCATGTGGCAGCTGGGTGTGGGCGCCACGTGGCATTGATGGGCGGTAAGGCGGTAAGGCGGTAGGGCGGTAGGACGGTAGGACGGTAGGGCGGTAGCGGGCGGTAGAAGAGGGGCCGGCGGCCGGTAAGGGCGGGAGGGCCGTCGCTTTAGCGACATCAGCCGAGCCTCGGCTTTAGCCGAGTGCATCAGGTTGCAGGCCCGAAGGTGTGACGCAGGTCATGGTCACTGGCGGTGACGCCGGGCAGATTGCCTGTGACCCTCCCCCGGGAGGGAAACCCTGTTGTGGTCGGAGGCGATCCGCCCCGACGTCCTGGACCCGCGCCGTGCCTCTGCGGCGGACCGGTTACCGGTGGCACACGACGTTTTGGAGGAGTTCCATGTCTTTACTCAGCCAGCCAATGGCGCGGTGGGCACCGTTCCCATCGATGGTTGCCGTTCTGCTGATGTCGGCTTGCGGCAGTGACGAGGCTTCGGGCCCTCCCGGCAACGGCACCCTGGGGACCTCGTTCGGTATCTGGAGTCCTGGTCCCAACGATACCTGCCCGGCGGCGGTGCACGACCAATACGCCGTGGTCGGTCCCGACGGGAAGACCTACCCGACTTGGCATCCGCCGACCGACCCGGCAACCGGCTGCGCCTTCGGCCACGAGCACGGCCGCGATCCGCGGGGGTCCAAGCTGTACTGGCTGGTCGGTCCCATCCCGTTCGGCTTCGCCAACGATCAACTGGACATCTGGGATCCGTCCCTTTCGCGCCACGAGGATCACGTGGGACACAAGGTGGAGTGGGAGAACGACGTGCGGATGCGATTGGCCGACGGGGCCGTGTCGGAGATCTTCGAGATCACCTGCGACGTCCTCACCAAGCTGCACCAGGGCACGCACTCCCCGGACGCGTTCGTGAACAACCTGCACGAACTGGCCTACCACATCCGCTGCAGTGACGGCACTGAAATGCACTTCACCATCATGGCAGCCATCGGGACGCCGGGCGAGTTCGTTCGCTCGTGCGACCGCAACGTGCACGTTCAGGTGGGCGTGGCTCAACCGGCCAACTCACCCACCGGAGGTGGCCGGCGCATCATTCCGGATCGGACCTGCATCGAGCAGGACGTGCTGGTGGCGCCGGGCGCCACGTCCAACTTCGGTTCCCTTCGCGAAAGCTGGGAGATCTCCCAGAGTCTCCGCACAGCCGACGGCCGGCGACTGGCCTCGATCAACCCGTACTACCAGGTTCGGGATCCGAGCCGCCACCACGATCCGGCCCTCCCCAACGTCATGGGTCGGCCGGTCGATGTCTGCTTCGAGACCGAAGCCAACGGCGACATCGCCCAGGGCGGCGCCTGTGACGAGACCACGGCCGAGGGCACGCTGACGTCCCTGCCGCACGACGACCCACGGTCGGCGTTTCGTGGGGCCCAACGGTTCGTGGACATCAACAGCAACCGCATTACCAACGAGGACGGTCCGGAAATCTGGTACACGGATCCGTTCGGGAAGAACGGCCGCACCGAGCCGTTCCCCGGATCCATCCAGCAGGTCATCGCCCAGGTCAACAACGACATCGGCGTGCTGGAAAGCGGCCCGGTAATCGGCCGGAACCGGAGGTACTACGACGGCGGGACCCACTCGCCCAACTAGATGAATGCCAGGAATATCGAATGCCAGGAATATCGAATAACGAATTGAAGTTCATAATTCACTTCGTTATTCGATATTCCTGGCATTCATTATTCGAGGTCCGCATGCACGTCCGTGCAAGTGGACCTCAGTCGTTCAGGCCGTAGTATGTGACCAGGTCGGAAACCACCAGTTCGTCGCGCCGAGTGAACCCGAGGAACTGCAGTCCCGTGTCCCAGAAGGCGGGATTGATGTCCGGCCGGCTCCAGATGCTGCGGGCATCGACCTCCCACGCCTCCGATTCGAACAGGTCCGGTGGCAGGTCCATGCGCAGCTCGAACTCGACCTCGGTGGGGAGCGGGGCCTCGCTGATCAGCATCATCCCTCGTGTCGTGACGTCCACCAGGTGACCTACCAGCTTGCTGCTCGAGCGATCGAACACGCGCAGATAGTAGATGAGGTGACGACGCTTGAGCGAGCGGTGTATTCCCACGGGTTGCCCAGCTGTCGAAGGGGCCCATCCGGAACCGGTGGCGCCGGTCCGACCCCATAAGACATGGTTGAGGGGACACCGAACATGGCGCTTGACGGGGCTCCGTTCAAGTGCTAAATAAACAGCATCATGCTGTTATTTTAGCATGATGGGATTGCCATGCCCTGAACTCCGCTTCCGTGGGGCTGACATCATGACTCCTGGTCACCCCCCGAAACTCTCCCGTCGAGAACGGCAGCTCATGGACATCCTCCACCAACGGGGCTCGGCCACAGTGGCCGGGGTCATGGAGGCGCTGCCGGATCCCCCCAGCTATTCGGCCGTTCGGGCCACCCTCCGGGTTCTGGAAGGCAAGGGGCAGGTGATGCACTCGGCCGAAGATCGGAAGAGCGTCGTGTAGGGAAAGAGTGTAGATCTCGGTGGTCGCCGTATCATTAAAAAAAAAAACAAAAAAATATTCATCGTCAGATCGGAAGGGCGTCGCGCAGATGCTTGTGCTACCTTCCAAGTCTGTCTT
>CAJVYZ010000077.1 GCA_913009915.1 uncultured Gemmatimonadota bacterium
AACAGTCCGCCGGGGGCAACTGCGGATTGGCCCCGTTGTTGATGGCGTTCTGATTGACGCACCCGGCCTGGGCGCTTTGGCTGCCAAACAGATTGGCACCGAGCAACCCGCCGTCATCGGTGAACTGCTGGGTAAAGCCGCTCCATGCGGCGCGAGCGGTTATCGACGGCAGGAAGTCGCTCTTGACCGCCTTGGTGTTCCATGCGGCGGCGTCCTCCCGGGCACGGAAAGCGTTGAGCGTCGGGTTGTCCCGCTCCGCCAGGCTGAGCAGGCTGGGCAAGGCGAAGGTCGGTAGCGTCACCTCGAACGTGGTCCGCATGCCGATGTTCTGAATGGCGATGGGAGGACGAATGCCCATCTGGCGGAACAACTCTAGTTTCCCGGCGCTCTCGGCCTGCTCCGCCACGATCAACGAGGATTCCGATTGCCCCTTGGTCGCTTCCGCCTGGCGCACGTCGAGCAACGTGGCCTGCCCCAACTGGAACCGCGCCTGGGCCAGATCGAGGAATACCTGGTTGCGCTCCACCTGCTGTCGCACGACGTCCACCTGGGCGCTGGCCTGCAGCACCACCAGATACTGGTCGGTGATGTTCCCCACCAGCGTGATGTCGGCGTTGTCGATGTCGGCCTGGACTGCCCGCGCATTGGCCTTTTGCAACCCCGGCCCCGTGACCGTGCGGCCGGTCAACGAATAATTGAGACCCAGGAAGTAGTTGGAGCTGACGAATGCGGGAGACCGGTTGGTGAGGCCGCCGCCGAATCGCGATTCCCCGGTGCCCGTGTAGCTCATGCCGCTGGATACCGAGAGGGACGGGAGAAACAGCGAACTCCATGCGTTGCGCACCGCCCACGTGGCCGGTCCCTCGTCGTTGAGTACCTGCCGGTACGCCGGACTGGTGGCCCTGGCCTGATCGATGGCTTCCTGCAGGCTGAGAGTCGCCTGGATCGGTGGCTTGGGGGCTAGGGACGGGCGCGTCGCGGTCGGGTCCTGCGCCACCGCCGCTGCGGGGAGCGCTAGGCACGCCACGACGAACGTATTCCAACGGCGCATGATCGTTCCTTCCGGAGAATGAGGTGAGAACACTCGAACATACGGAGCAAAGGCCGCCGAGGTTTCACCTTGTGACGGTTGCCTTTGTGCTGGCATGATAACGACTTAGCGTGGATGTAACAGGCTGAACTCAGTCGTTCAGCCGAACGGCCGTGATCGAGGTACCGGGGAATTCGATCGTCATGATCCGGCGGGCCGAATCGAGCAGCATGGTAGCCACCACGTCGCCGCCGAGCTGGACACGTTGGTCGCCCAGCCGGGTGGCGGTTATCCGCTGGCGCGTGCCGTCTCGGGCCAGGTACACGGTCACCACTGCTCCTTCCGTAGTCGCCAAGTCGGCCAGCACCTGGTGGAGCGCATACACGCTGTCCATCATGACATAGGCGGCGGCTCCACCGGGGAACTGGCGAGCCTCCCGCGCCTCGGCGGAAAAGCGATGAATGGTGATCCGGCCCCGGTCCTGGGCTCCTAGGTACTGCTCCGAAAGGTCCGGACCCTGGTACTCCACTTGAAACACCGTAAAGAACCCGCTGGCGCTCCGTTCCAGGACGGTGGTGATGGTGGTGGTCGGGTCGAGCGCGGGATACCGGGTTACCGCCGAAATCGTCGTTCCCGCCGTCTTTCCGTCCGGCCCCCTCCCTGATCGGATGGTGAACTCCTCGCGCCCGATTTCGGTTCCGTCCCGGCGAATCGAGAACACGCCCTGGTCGATCACTTGCGCCGACATGGGTGCCCAGGGGAGGGCCGCCAGCGCGGCCAGGGCCAGTAGGTACCTCGGATGCCGGTTCATGCCGGGTGGTTGACCACGCGGTCGAGGATACGGTCTAATATGAAGGTGTACAGAGCCGCTCCTTTCTCTGGTGATGCCAGAGTCGGATACCCGGTGGCCTCCCCGGGTACGCTGACGTGGGTGGCCTTGCCCCCGCGCCGGTAGCGCGCCTTGGACTTGGCTGACGGGGCCCGGTCCTTGGCGTATTCCATCTTGACGAGATCCGGAGCGATGTAGAGCAGCAGCGAGGTCTCGAGTTCGCCACCGTGTTCCGGGCCCCGGGGTCCTGCCAGCAAGTCGCCAAAGTCGAGGCCGAAGACGTCTACCACCTTCACTTCCGCCCGTTGAACGATAATCGTGCTCAGGGCTTCTTGGTGGGGTTCGTACCCCTCGGCCGTCAGCACCAGAAAATCCGTGATCCCTGCCCCAATCTCCCACGATTCGATAAGTTCGTTCATGACCCGATGCAGTGTCTTGCGCTGTAGGCCGGCGGTAAGCGTGCCGGGATGCATCTGCGTCATGTTGACACCGAACTCTACCGTCGGAGCCCGGATCATGCCGGTACGGACCGAGAGATCATCGGCCAGTCGCTCGACTATGATCGTGTCCCCCCCGACGGGGAGGTGCGGCCCGTGCTGTTCGGTACTCCCTACCGGCACGATCAGACACGGGTGTCGCCCCAGACGATCATCGGCGTCCGGCGGGGTCATTTCCTTTAGCCGCCACGGTCCCTGTTCGTGAGACATGCTTCTCGTTGGGATTGGTCCCTCCTGCTCGGCTTGATGCTTCTGGCCGGGGAATGGTTGCGTCAGCCCAGCCGTCTGTGGCTCGTTGCCGTCGGGGCGGTCGTTGCGGCCCTGTGGTGGCGCTACTGGCCGCCACGGGGAGGGGCTTGGAGTCGCCGGGTGCTGCTGCTATCCGCCTCGGGCCTGGTGGTCGCCATGGGCCTGGCCCAGTGGCGCCTGGCCGCCGTGGAGTCCCGCTGGGAATCGGTCCGCGAGCAGAGCCTGGTGCGGGCTTCGCGCCGGCTGGGCGGATACTTGCGGGACGCGTACGACGAAGTCGACCGGCTCACCCTTGCCGGATCCGCCGCAGCTCCCCTGGGGCAGGCGGCCGCGTTCGCCCAGTTGGCCGATGCCCTTCCCAGCCATGGGCCCGAGTACGCCGTCGCCATCTTTCGCCCCGACGGGTCTCCCTGGGCCTGGGCCGGGCGGCATCGTCTGGCCCCGGCGCCCCTCGGTGATTCGATCTCCGTCCGCTGGAACAAATACTATCTCCTTCTGGAGATGCGGCGCCACTCGGAGGACGGTCGGATCATTCTGGCCAGCGTCGTCGTGGCGGCCGACCAGGTCACTGCCGAGCCGGACCGGAGCCTGGCCGCCGTATTCAGCGCCGATTCACGGGTAGGCCTGGAAGTATATCCTCCAGGGCAGGCACCCGACGACGACCCGGACGTTTACCACTATACCGAACCCACCACCGCTGGTCCCCGGATCCTGTTCAGCGTCAAACCGGTGCCGCAGGAGCAGGGGGCCGCCAAGGAGTGGCTGCTCGGGCAAGGCAGGACCGCAGTGGTCTGGCTGTTGCTGCTGGTGTTCCTGGCCGGCTTGGTGGTGGTGCCGAGCCCAGCGGGGCGCTATGCCCTGATCCTGACCCAACTCTTCGTCCTCCTCAGGGCGCCGGTGGGTGAGGCTTTCGGGCTGGGGGAGCTGTTTTCTCCGGCTACGTTCTTTCGACCGCTGGTGGGGCCGTTTTCCGGTTCGGTGGGGATGATGGCCGCTACGGCGACCGTCGTCACTATCATCGGCATAGCGCTCTGGCGCCGCCGGCCGCCGCGGACGTGGATCGGGCTCCTCATCGGCGTGGCGGCCATGATAGCCGCTCCGGATCTGTATCGCGAACTGGGACGGGGCATCACCCCGCCGCGGGAGGGCGTGTCGCTCACCCTGTGGCTGACTTGGCAGTTCATGATGGTCGTCGCCGCCTCGGGGCTGCTGTTCATCGCAGCCGCGATGTTCCGGGGTCCCAAGGACATCGAGGGTTCCGGCTGGAAGATCAGGTTGACGCTTGGTGTGGTGCTGGTCCTCGTCGCCACCGTCGTCGGCACGTTCCTGTGGGACATGGGGTGGCCGCCGCTCTACATAGTGTTGTGGATTCCTCCCCTCTTTCTGGTAGTCATGCCCGCGCCGCGACGGGCCACGGCCATCGCCATCGCGGTATTGGCCGGGAGCGCGGCCGCGATGGTTACTTGGGGAGCGGTTCTGGAAGGCGCGGTCAATGTGGCCCGGCGCGACGTGCTGCAACTCGGCGCGGATCCCGATCCGCTGACGGTGGCTTCGCTCGAGCGGTTTGCCGATCGGCTGGCGGAGCAATCGGAACCCGCTTCCGCCGCCGAGCTGTACGCCCGCTGGCGCGCGTCCGATCTGGGGATCGACGGATATCCAGCGCGATTGGCCGTGTGGTCGCCGGAGGGCGAGGTGGTGGCCGACCTGCCGCTCGATTCGCTGTCCCTGACAACCGATCAGGTGAGGGATGCTGTGCTCCATCTCCCGCCCGACAGCGCACGCAGGGTAGACATTCTCCCGCTGGTTCCGGGAATCCACTACCTGCTGCTGACCCGCACCCCGTCGGGCGCTGTCGTCAGCGTCGCCGTCGGGCCGCCCACTCGACTGATCGCCAAGACCCAACTCGGCAACGCCCTCCTCCCCGATCCGGCCTCCCCGTCGCTGTACCACATCGCCATCTCGCCGCCAATGCCGAATCGGGATCCGGCACAGTTGCGCCCATTGCGGTGGAGGCGTGACCGGTGGCAGGTCCTGGGCGAGGTCGATCTCGCCTTTGGGGACGGCGTGCGTGAGGTGAGCGTCGACCTCGACCTGCGGGGACCCGTGCCCGTGTTCGTTCGTGGTGCCCTCATCATCCTGCTGAACATCCTCGTGGTGACGTTGCTGTGGCTGGTGGCGGAGTGGCTCGACGGCGAGCGGCCGCGGATTCCCGACTGGCGCCGCCTGGGGCGCTCGTTCCGCATTCGACTGGCGGGGGCTTTGGCGTTGTTCTTCATGCTCCCGGCGGTGGGGTTCGCCACCTGGAGTTTCGTGCGGCTCACCGACGAGGTTCGCAGCGGGCGCGATCTGCTGACCGGCCACCTACTGCAGGACGCGGTGGCGGTCTCGACCGGGGAGAACGACCTCCGCGGCGACTGGGGTGCCGGCCACCTCGAAGCCTTGAGCAACCGGATCGGTGCCGAGTTCTGGGTCTACGGCGGCGGCCGGCTGGGCGCCATGAGTTCTCCCATTCTGCGAGACCTCGGCCTTGCCCGCCCATTGGTGCCTCCGCGGGCCTTCGCATCGCTGGCGCTGGGGCCGGCCATCCTCTCCATGGCGTCAGAGGACCTCGCCGGTCGCCAACAGAGGGTCGGCTACCGGGTGGCGATGCCGGGGCCGCAGGAACGGATCGTCATTCTGGCCACCCGGCAACTGGGCTACCAGGCCGGTTTGGAACACCGGCTGCTCGATCTCGCCTTTCTCCTCCTTCTCGCCACCCTCGGCGGTCTGGCCGCGGCGTTGGTCGCGGCCCGTTGGGTCGCGGGGGCGCTGTCACTGCCGGTGGCAGACCTCAGGCGCTCGGCCATCGCCATCGGCAAGGGGCTGCCGTTGCCGCAGCCCCAGCGAGTGCCGCCCCTGGAGTTCGAACCGGTGTTTGGGGCTTTCGAACGCATGGAAGAGGACATCCGCTCGAGTCGAGCCGACCTGGAAGCCGCTCGCCAACGAACGGCCACCGTGCTGGCCACCGTGGCCACTGGCGTCGTTGGCATCGACGGCGAGGGACGCGTGTTGATAGCCAATCGCCGTGCCGCCGAGTTCCTCGGCGTCGCCCTGGAACAAGGTGATGACTTCGCTGCCACGCTGGCTCCCGAGTGGGGCGCTGTGCTTACCCTGGTGCAACCGCTATTGACCCAACCGGCGACCGAAGACCGCACGGCCGAGATCTACGTTCGGCACCGGCGTTACAGCGTGCACTGTGCCTCGTTGGGAACAGGTGTCGGCGGCGCCGTCATTGCCGTCACCGACGTCACCGACCTGGCTCAGGCCGAGCGGGTACTGGCGTGGGGAGAAATGGCGCGTCAGGTGGCCCACGAAATCAAGAACCCCCTCACTCCCATGCGTCTCGGCGTGCAGCACATGCAGCGGGTCCACCGCGACCGGCCGGAGGCGTTGGGGGACGTGGTCAGCGATACCGGGGATCGGATCCTGGCCGAGATCGACCGTCTCGATCGCATCGCTCGCGCTTTCAGCCGGTTCGCTTCTCCCGAGGATACCGGCGCCCCGCTGGTGGAGGTCGACTTGGCCGGGGCGGCGGCGGAAGTGGTGCACCTGTATGGCCTGACGGAAGACGGCGCCACGGTCGAACTGCATAGCGAACGGCCGGCCACCGGATCGGCCCGGCGCGACGAAGTAAAGGAAGTGCTGGTCAACCTGTTGGAGAACGCCCGGCAGGCCGGCGCCGGCCACATCGTCGTGTCGGTAGCTCCGGGACACCTGAGTGTGTCCGACGACGGCTGCGGCATGCCCGACCACCTCAGGGCACGCATCTTCGAGCCGCGCTTCTCGACGACGTCGAGCGGTGCCGGACTGGGGCTGGCGATCGTCAAACGGCAGGTGGAGAGTTGGGGTGGGACGATTGCGGTCGAGAGCGTGGAGGGGGAGGGGACGACGGTGACGATAAGGCTGGGCAGCGAGGGCAGCGGGAGCAGCGGGGGCAGTGGGGGCAGTGGTGGCTGAATCGACGTTACCGCCCGATACCGCCTGGTACCGCCCTTTACCGCCCTTTACCGCCTGTCCGTTATTCTAGTGGCGGGTGAACTCGATCAGGGGCAGATAGTTGCCGCAATCAGCGGCGCGGAGGGCGGCGATGTAGCTGCTGCGAACAACGCCGGCGTCGTCTATGGTGCTTGAGCCCCAACTGAATGGGGGAGTGTCGTTCTCTTTGAGAAGAGCGTCGGCGGCCAGGCGGGCGTGCCTTCCATTGCCGTTGGGGAACAGGTGAATCGAAACGAGTCTGTGGTGGAATCGGACGGCTAGTTCGTCGAAACCGAACGTCTTGTTCTCGATCTGATATGCCACGTCGGCAACCAGCGCTCGAGTGCTCTCGGGTATGTGTGGCCAGTGCACCCCGATATTCTTGTCGGTCTTCCGAAACGTTCCCGCCCAATCCCACGTTTGTGAAAACATCCGCCTGTGGAGCTCCAGGAGAGTGGTCACCAGGAGTATGCTCTTCCGGGACCGACGAATTTCTATCCATTGGAATCCCTGGATGATGTTGGCGGCCTCCCAGGCGTTCAGTTCCCCCCTGGTCGTGATGTGTGAAGGGATGAGGCCGTCCGCCTCATCGGGATCCAAGGGGGTGGCCCCCGGCGGCGGGGGCGGGGGCGGGGGCTCAGTCACTGGCGGAGTCACCGCGCTGCGTCCTTGGGCTGCGATTCTTGCCGGTGTCCTCCGAGGGATTCCACAGGGTACGGGGCCAGGCCTGCAACAGTGACTCGGCTGTCTCCGCCAACTGTTTGCCGCGTTCACAGTCAGGCAGATCCTGCGCCTCCAGGCTCATGGTATGTGTGGCCTTGGCGAGCAGATTCGCGGCCCGAACCTTCGCTTGCGTTCGCACCATCTCCGAAAGGGGACGCTTGGGCACGATGGCGTATACCACCTCCCCATCCAGCGCGTCAGCGGCGGCGCGAAGCGCCGAAAGGGTGGTAGACCCGTGTGCCTCCCTGCGCTCGAGGTCGCTGACCGCCTGCTGGCTAATCTCCATCCGGTGCGCCAGTTGCGAACTGCTCATGCCCAGCGCCTGACGGATGGCCCGAATCCAGCCAGAGCTGGGAGGGTTCCCGTCTCGAAGGTCTCGCCATCTCTCTAACTTCTCATCCACCTGCCGCAGCCGTAACTTCTTGAAAGTGTTGGACATGAGCTGATTTCTCCGGTCTTCACAAGCTGTGCATTGTAGTTGATATACTATAATACATATTATAACTTGTCAATATATATCATAACAACAAGTTAAACATTGTTGTCATTTCCTTTTCTACAAGGTATTCCGGGTAATCAATGGCGAGGGCAGACGAAAGCGAGGGCAGACGAAAGCGAGGGCAGCGAGGGCAGCGGGAGCAGCGGGGGCAGTGGTTGCTTTAGCGACAGGGGGGAGTCGCGGCTTTGGCCGCGGACGGACGTGCTCCCAGCTCATCGACGATTTCCGGCACCACTTCATCTGCTGAACCCACCAGTCTTACGTCGGCCATCCCGTCATAGGCCGTCTCCCCAGGGTCCACTACAATGAGAGGTGCACCGCTCGATACCGCCTCGTGCGCCAGACCTGCCGCTGGGTACACCGCACCGCTGGTGCCGATGACCAGGCATGCATCAGCTTCTCTGGCTGCATCGCTGGCCTGGCTCAAGGCATCGAACGGTAACTGCTCTCCGAACCACACCACCGCGGGCCGGAGCAACCCGCCACACGCTTCACATCGCGGCAGGGTGTCTTCAGTCGACGCGTCGACCGCCTCCTGGTGCCCCGATTCAGTGCCGCACTCCGTGCAGCGCACTCTGAAGATGGAGCCGTGCAGCCGGATGGGATCGGCTGACCCGATCTCCTTTGCGGCGCGTTCGTGGAGGCCGTCCACGTTCTGAGTCACCAGCGTTACGCCGTCGTGCCGGCTCATCCATCGAGCCAGCGCTACGTGTCCCGCGTTCGGTTGGCACTGGGCGATCAACTCGCGCCGCCAGCCATACCACCGCCACACCAGCAGCGGGTCGCGGGCGAACGCCTCGGGCGTGGCCAATTCCTCCGGCCGGAAGTTGTGCCACATGCCATCGGGCCCCCGGAACGTGGGGATACCCGACGGGGCGCTCATTCCGGCGCCGGTCAGGATGAGTACTCGGGCGGCTTCTGTGAGAATGTCGTGCGCGTCTTGTGTCGGCGAGTGGCCCATAGTGTTGGTCTCCATAGCGGGGCAGACGAAAGCGAGGGCAGACGAAAGCGAGGGCAGCGAGGGCAGCGGGGGCAGCGAGGGCAGTGGTCGCTTTAGCGACAGGGCCGAGTCGCGGCTTCAGCTGCGGACGGGAGGTGCTAACACCTCCGCACTCCGCACACCGCACCAATAAACACCCTTTTTCCGCCCCGTCGCGCGGTTATTGGAGCACGGTTCACTCCCGCCCCGGCGTTACCCTCCCTCCATGCTCGCCCGGGTTCATTCTGCAGCCGTGTTGGGGGTCGACGCCTATCTGGTGGAGGTGGAGACCGACATCGCCAACGGGCTGCCGTCGTTCGCCACGGTTGGTCTGCCGCAGGGCGCCGTCCGGGAAGGGCGCGAGCGGGTCACCGCCGCCCTGGTCA
>CAJVYZ010000078.1 GCA_913009915.1 uncultured Gemmatimonadota bacterium
GGTTGTATATGTTCAATTACATTGTTGACGATGATGTTGTATTTTTTGTTATTTTTTTTTTTCAAGCAGAAGACGGCATACGAGATATATCAGTGTGACTGGAGTTCAGACGTGTGCTCTTCCGATCTGGCCGCTTCGCGTCGCCATACTTACCGTGTCGGATGCGGGGAGTCGGGGTGAGCGCGAGGACACGTCCGGCGAGGCCATCGCCCGATGGGCCGGCAACCGCGACTACCACGTGGCGGCGCGTTCCCTGGTGCCTGACGAAACCGGGGAGATCGTGCGCACCTTGGTGCAGTGGGCCGATAGCGGTGACATCGACCTCATTCTGACCACTGGAGGAACCGGGCTGACGTCGCGCGACGTAACGCCCGAAGCCACCGGCGCCGTGCTCGACCGGCATGCTCCCGGTATCGCCGAGGCCCTGCGAATGACCGCCTACCCCCGGTTGCCCGCTGCCGCGCTGGCGCGCGGGCCCGCGGGCGTGGGGGGCCGAACCCGGAGCGGCAAGCTTCCCGGGAGCCCGGGCGGCGTCGGCGACGGACTAGCCGTGCTCGCAGGGTTCGTCGATCACGCCGGCGACCTCCTGCGCGACCTCAAGCGGGGACATCCGTGACCACCGCGGCCACGATCCTGATCACCATGGACGACCTCGAGACCGCGGTACCGCTCAACGCCGCGTTCGAGGAAGCCGGGTTCGCCACGGACATGGTGTCGTCGCTCGACGACGTGCGCCGTACCGTCAAACGGGTGAAGCCCGACCTGGTGATCTTGACCGGCGCCGTGCACGAGCCCCATGCCGCCCACCTCACCGAATTGGCGCACGAACAGGAAATCCCGTCGCTCGCTCTTCTCGAGGCCACCGACTCTGACCAAGGGCCGCGGTCGTCCCGGTTGGGCGTCACCGAGGTGCTGGCCAAGCCCGTGGCGCCGGCCGATGTGGTATCGACCGCCCGCCGGCTGCTGCGCTGGCGGGACATGCAGGAGCGCACCGGCATCGTGGGTGACAGCGCCGCCATCAAGGAGATGCTGTTCAAGATCGAACAGATGGCGCCGGCCAACAGCACCGTGCTCATCGAAGGCGAGTCCGGCACCGGCAAGGAACTCGTGGCCAAGGCCATCCACGAATTCTCCCCGCGACGCGGCAAGGCGTTCATCGCCGTCAACTGCGCCGCCCTCCCCGAAACCCTTCTCGAGTCCGAGCTGTTCGGGCACGAGAAGGGCGCCTTCACCGGAGCGGCCGAGCGGCGCCTGGGGCGCTTCGAGTTGGCGGACGGCGGCACCATCTTCCTCGACGAGATCGGCGAGATCCCCCACAGCGTTCAGGTCAGGTTGCTGCGGGTGCTGGAGAGCCGGGCCTTCTTCCGCGTCGGCGGCACCGAGCCCATCCAGGTAAACGTCCGGGTAGTGGCCGCCACCAACCGGAGCCTCAAGGAGCGGGTGGCACTGGGCGAGTTCCGCGACGATCTGTTCTACCGTCTCAACGTGCTGAACATTTACTTGGCACCGCTCAGAGAGCGGCGCAGTGATATCCCATTGCTGGTGCACCGGTTCATCGACGAGTTCACCAGCGGCACCGGCGCGCCGTTTCGCGGCATCACCCCCGCAGCCATGCAGCGCCTGGTGGAGGCGCCGTGGCCCGGTAACGTCCGTCAGCTCAGGAACCTGATAGAATCGATGGTGGTGCTGGCCCCCGGGAGCGAAATTCGCGCATCCGACATCCCCGACGACGTGTTCGAGGGCCCGGCGCTGCTCCCGGCGCGCGTCAACCAGATTCCCCATGACGTCGAGCCGGGAAGCCGGGAATTCGAGTTCATCCTGCGGGGCCTGATGGACCTGCGCTACCAGGTCGAGGAACTGAAACGGCGGGTGGATGAAGGACCCCAGCGGGTCCAGGTGATCGAAGTGGCCGGGATGCCGGTGGCCGATGTCGTGTCCGACCGGGTGGAGTCGCTCCTGCCGGACGAGGTGGTTTACCGGCCGGGCATGACCATGGCGCAGGTAGAAAAGGCGGCGATCGAGGCGGCCCTCAAGGAGACGGGCGGCAACCGGCGGGAGGCGGCCCAGGTGCTCGGGATCGGCGAGCGCACCCTCTACCGGAAGATCAACCGGTACCAGTTGGGCTAAGTCTTTCTCCCAAGGCGATTTGCGGAGCCCGGAAGGGTTGACAATCCCGGCCTACGGCCCCGATATTGTTGATCATCTCATCCCGTTCAAACCGGCTGGGCCTTTGCAGTTCACTATCGACGCTCCTTCCTGTGTCGCGTGTCTCGCGTGCGTCCGTGTGTGCCCCACGGCGGCGGTGGCGGTCGACGGTGAGGACGTGCGGATCGTCGACGAGGCGTGTATCCGTTGCGGCCAGTGCGTCCCGGCCTGTCCCCACGACGCCGTCAAGGTGTCCGGCCAGATCGGAAAGGCCCTGGCGGTTGCGGCCAAGGGTGACGGAATTCTTACGCTGTGCCCCGAGGCGGCAGCCCACTTCTACCCGGCCACCCCGGAACAGGTGGTCAACGCCTGCTACGCGGCAGGGTACCGGGCCGTCTATCGCGGCATCATCGGCGACGAACTGGTGGCGGCTGAATATCAGCGACTGTGGGATGAGGAAGACTGGGGTACCATGATCCGCTCCACCGACCCAGCGGTGGCGGAGACGATCCGTACCGAGTATCCCGAGCTGGTGCCCTACCTTGCGCCGGTAGCCATCCCCGCCGTGGCTGAGGCCAGGTACCTCAGGGCCCGATATGGCCCGGAGATAGGCATCGTCTACGCCGGCATCAGCCCGCCGATCAACGATCCGGAGTTCACGGCGGCGATTACCTTCGAGGATCTTGAGTTGATCTTCCGGTTGCGTGGCGTCAGCCCTCTGTCGCAGTCAGACTACTTCGTGCGGGTGCCGGAGGAGCGGCGGCGCCACCTCAGCGCCGCCGGAGGATTGCCGCTCAAGATGTTGCAGGAAGCCCGGCACACCAGCAGCCGGTTCCTCAAGGCGCGCGGCCTCGACGCCATCCCGGCATTGTCGCACGCCATCACGGAGACGCGGATCGACCTGGGGTTCGTCGACCTGCTATCGTACGAGGGGATGCTCGATCATCCCCTGTCGGGGCCACCGAATGAGTTGTTCTGGCGCCGGCAGTTGGTGGCCAGCACCGAGCCGCCTCGGAGTGACACCCCGGTGGTGGACCAGACCGTTGTCATGTGCGTAGGCGCCACGTTCGACATCAGGAGCCGGCCGGCCCGGCCCGACGCCGAAGCCGTGGCTAGCCTGCTCGAAGCCATCGGCACCGGACCCAACGGCCAGCCATGGGATTGCGGGGCTTGTGGCTTCCCGACCTGCACCCGCTTCGCCGAAGCGGCGGCGCTCGGCCGGGCCACGCTGCGGCAGTGTGCCCCGTTCCAGGAACGGCGGGCGGAGGCAGCCGCCGAGGAGGCCGCCACCGACGCGTTGACGCAGTTGGCCACGGTCAGGGTGTTGCGCGACCGCTTGTCGTACGAGGTCGAGCGGTCCAAGCGCAGCGCCGAGGGCTTTGCGGTGCTGTTCATCGACCTCGACCGGTTCAAGGAGGTCAACGACGCCCACGGCCACGAGGCCGGCAACGACGTGCTGCGGGCCGTGGCGGCCGAAATCCGCGGTGCCGTACGGGCCTCGGACCTGGCGGCGCGCTACGGGGGAGACGAGTTTGTGGTGTTGCTGATCCGGACCGACATGTCCGGGGCCGGTCGGGTGGCGGAGGCCATCCGGGCGGGTATCGAGGGGGTGGGGCGCCGGTTGGGCTATCCGGCCGGATTTGTCACCGCGAGCATAGGACTTGCAGAATTCGACCCGGGGGACCCCGATATCGGCGATCTACTGGTCACCGCCGACCGGGCGCTTTATTTGGCTAAGTCTAAGGGCCGCAACATGGTAGCGGATAAACCCGGCGACCGTACAAACACCGAAACCGGCCACATCAAGGCGGGCCAGACCTGATGGCACATAACTCGGCAGAGCAACCGGAGCTGGAACAGCGAGGCAACCAGCCGATCGGCGGGCCCGACGCGCCCGACCCCTGGGGGGTCCGGCGGGCCGAGAACCTGCTGACCAGCCTGGAGGGCGTGCTGTCCGCCCGGGTGGTGACCACACCGCTGGGCGAGGTGACCGAGGTCCACATCCTGGCGCAGGCGGGGCTGAGTCCCAAGCAAGTGGTGCGGAATGTGGAATCGGCGATGCTGGCCCAGCTGGGGCTCAAGGTCGATCACCGCAAGATCAGCGTGGCCCAAACTGCTGACGTCAAGCCGATCGAGATCCTGGAACAACAGGCCGTGCGCGAGCAGATACTGCAGCGTTCGGTGTTGTTCGAGGACCTGCAGGTAATGCCGGGGTCGCGGCCGCATAGGATAGGGTTGACTGTCAGTCTGTCGTATAACGGCATCCGCGAGACAGCCGAGGCGGAGAGTTCCGACACGCCACGGAGCCGAGTGGAGGCGGCTGCGCGGGCGACGATCAACGTGTTGGACCGGTTGCTGGACGATTCGTCGGTGGCGCTGGAGGGGGCCAAGATCGTGGAAGCGTTCGATCGGGAATTTGCCTTCGTGGCGGTGCAGGGGTTGGGGGGTCGCGAGACGTTGCTGTTGACCGGCACGGCCGAGATCCGGGAGAGTAGCGAGCGGGCGGCGGTGTTCGCCGTGCTCGACGCCACCAATAGATGGACCGAATTGCGCCGACCGAAGTAGCAATTGTTGATAGTGGTTTTACTGGGGTGAGGGCAGGGTGGTGTGCCAGGTGGCACGTCCATGGGATGGGTTGGTCACCACCATGTAACAGAAAGGAGAGCGAGGGAGGGGACCCGAACAGTCTTTGTAGTGCCGAGCGGAGCGCGTAGCGGCGTTGCTGAGCGGAGCGTCAGGTGGGTCATAGCGGGACTCGCCACTTCCGAGAGAGTTCATACCCTCACAGGAGGTGACGCTCATGTCGCTGAGAAGTGTAGCTACTGCGTCCAACGAAGATTCCTTGATCAGCAAGGTCATGGCAATCATCCTTGGGCTCTTCATGGCTGTCGACCAAACTTGGGAATAACAGCCATCTAAGGTCGGGTCCCCTTCTTCCTCCATCCTCCATGTCAAGAGCTCTAGGAATAGGACGGTATGTGGCGTTCGTTGGTGTTGCGGCTATTGCTGCCATCATCAGCCTCTGGCCGTTTAGAGAACCGTTCCCAGGCCTGTTTGAATTTGCGAGTTTTGTACTCGTCGGGGTACTCGTCGAGCGGCTGAATACCCAACTCCGAGTTGGTGCACATGGGTCGATCGTCTTCTTAGTTTACCTCACAACGGCAATTCTATTCGGCGGCGTCTGGGGGGCGCTGATGGCGGGCTTGGCCACTGGGATTAGCCAGTTAGTGAGAGGAATTGCACCGATCAAGTTGGTCTTCAACGTTTCCCAGAGGGTTCTTTCAGTCACTATTGGTATGATCGTCTACCGTCTTCTTGGGGGCGGTATCCCACCTGAGTTCCTGAAAACAGTCGGTACGATCAGCAGTTCCGCAGTCCAGCGGGATCTTCTCCTCTTCTTTGCGTTCGCAGCTACCTACTTTGGTGCCAATTCTGTCCTTGTTTCGGGGGCCGTATCTATAAGTACTGGGAGGCCGCTGAGAGAAGTTTGGGATCTAAATACACGAGGCATGATCGGCTATGATCTGGGCTCGAGTGCCGCCGCGTTGCTCCTTGCGTGGTTTTACGTTCGAGCCCAGACAGTGATCCCCTTTGGCTTGGGACCTCTAAGTCTAGTATTGGTGATCTTCCCTGTCGTCGTCCTACGGCATATTTACGGGTTGTATTTCAGGCTGCAGGAGAGTGGGAGAGAGCTTCTTCAGGTTATGGTCAAGGCGATTGAGGCACGGGATCCATATACTTCCGGTCACTCAATTCGCGTGTCTAGCTTGGCGAGATCGATCGCGGTTCACCTCGGCCTTTCAACCAAGGCGTTAGAAGAGATAAGCACTGCGGGTCTTCTCCATGATGTTGGGAAGATCCATGAAGAGTTCGCTCCGCTACTTCGAAAGAATGACAAACTCACGGATGAGGAGTTCGCGCTGCTACAGACACATTCTGTGAAGAGTGCTGACTTAGTAGGGATTATCTCTAGTTTCCGTGGGCCGATTCAATCAATGGTCCGCAGTCATCATGAGCGGTGGGATGGACACGGCTATCCTGATGGATTGGGTGGAGAAGAAATACCGCTTGGCTCTCGGATCATTATGGTGTCAGACACCATTGATGCCATGACGACGGATCGACCTTACAGAAATGCGATGCCCCTGGACCGAGTGATTTCTGAGCTGCAGCGCTGTAGTGGGACCCAGTTCGACCCACATCTCGTTGAAGTTGTGCTGTCATCGCTGGCAGTCCGGCGGTTGATGGCAGAGCAATCTGGACAGCAGCTTCCAGCCGCACTGCAAAACATGGACACGACAGGAGGCTCCCAGCGAGTTGTCAAGTCTCCAGCACTCTTCCGGAAATCTGGGCGGTAGTTATCCAACGTCATGGGTCAGTGGTGGAAGGGCAACTTGCCACGGTCCTGCTCAGACTACTCCCAATCGTATCAACTGGTCCTCTACGGCAGGCGGCATACTCCTCAGGTCGCGTTCTAGGGCGGTGCCAATCATGTTGGAGGCGCTGGCATCGCTTCCACCGAAGACTAGCAGCATAGCCGCTTGAACCTCGATCCGGTCCATCTTGTCGAGCTGAGCAGATTGTTGGTCCAATGAAGACAGAATATGCTTTCCGGTTTCAGCTTCTGCACTAGACAAACTTCCTGTCAGGTTTAGATGAGCTAGCCACCGGGCCAGTCCTCCAGCATGTGCCATGGAAGTAGGTTCGAACTGGACCGAAACAGCGTTAGCAGCCTGCTCTAGGGCTGCTGCCCTTTCGCCACAAAGAAAGAGAATGTCTGCACTACGGATAGCCCACCATTGTTCGTCAATATCAGGTTGCGATCCACTCGTGGCTCCCTCACGAAGCGCTTGAATCGCTTCCTGCTTGTTCCCGATCATTGCTTGACTAAACGCTAGATAGTAGTGTGCCTTGAGTCGCTTATCGGGGCGGCCCCCGTTGGCGAACAGAGTTATGGCTCGACGAGCCCACTGTGCCTGTTCTGCATACCTACCAAGTCTCCCCAAACAGAGCGCCACGTTCGTAACGAGGGATGGTGCAAGCCATTCACTGGAAAGCTTCACCGCATTTGCACGAGCGGCCATGAGGTCGGCCAGTGCCTCCGCGTAGTGTCCGTCAGCGCATTGAACCGCCCCTCGTCCGACTAACAGTGTCCCCAAGAGAGAGTTGGTAATCTTGTGCTCTCTTAGGCTAGATATCGCCTCGGAAATGACTTCTCTGGCCTCATTGAGATTCCTAGACAGGTAGAGCAACCGTGCGTGAACCATGGCTAGATTGCCTAGCTCTTCAGGTGTGGAGACGCGATCCCTCAGCAAATTCAAGGCGGCTGAGAGTGCCCGAGTGGTTTCTTCAGGCGCGCTTGCTACCAGCAGGGTGCTAGCCAAACTCAAAGCCCTTGAGGAGGCCACCGAACGTTCACTTGACGAGGCAATGTCAAGCAGTTCTTTGAGTTGTTCTTCCAAAGTGACTTGGTCGATTCCCTCTAGGACAGTTGAAGCGTGAGTTCGGAGGACGGTTCTCCGCATCGCGAGGTCCTTGGAGTATGCAAAGTTCTCCTCCTCCAGAACCCGAAGCGATTCCTGTAGCTTCCCCTGTTCCTGTAACGACTCCGCCAGCAGGATCACCGCCTCGCTCCGGGCCGGTTCCTCGAGATGATCCATCGCGGACGACAAGGCCCGTTCCGCCTCGTTGGGTGCCCCGTGACGCATGGCCACCTTCGCCCCGTTCAGGAGATACGGCGGTGCCTCGGGCCCACGACCGGCCCGGATCAGGTGCCAGGCGATCTCCAATCCCGGCACGTCCCGCCCCTCTCGGTCGTCGCCCAACAACCGATCCGCGATCCCGGCGTGCAGCACCCGCCGCAGCGGTGACGGAATGGCCAAGTACGCCTCGCGCCTGATCAACTCGTTGATGAACTCGAGTTGCCGCCCGCCGTCCCGCAGCACCCGGAGCGAGGTGAGTTGAATCAGCCCGGTCATCATCTGGCCCAGGCTCAAGTCCGCCAGCCGGTACATCCGGGGATCGTGCAACCGGGCGCCCAACACCGCCGCCAGATGCAACACGTTCTTGGTCAGCGGGTCGAGCTGGCGGTAGATGCGCTCGAAGCTCTGCCGGTACGTGTGGCTGGGAAGGTCGCCCACGGCGACGTCTTCGGTCATGGCGTCCAGCGAGAGGGCCAGGCACTGATTCCCGTGGGTCCGCCAGTCGCGCACCAACAACTCGAGCGCCATGGGGAACCCGGCACCGGCCCGCAACACCGCCTTGCGCGCGGTGCCGGTTGGGTGCGCCTCTCCCGGCGGAATCAGGGTGTCGATCAGGGATTCGCTTTCCGTCGCCGACAGCGGTCCCAATTCCAGCGACTGCAAGCGGATCCGGCCTCCCGCCTCGGTCAGCCGGCGGCCACTCGGCAACTCCGCGAGGTCGGCGATCCGCGCAGCCGCCAGAATCATCACCGGCGTGGTTGTCAGCTTGCGCATCAAGAGGTGCAGCACGGCGATGCTGGCGTCGTCCGCGTGGTGCAGGTCGTCCACCACCAACACGACCGGTTGTTCCTCCGCCACGTTCACCAGCAGACGCTCCACGCTCTCGGCCAGCCGGATGCGGGTAGCCTCCCCCTGCATGGCCGGAACCCGTGGCAGATCGGGGAACCGGTCCCCGACGCGGGTGATGATCTGAGCCAGATCGGCCAGGGCCGCCGGCTCGGTGCACGACGCTCCAGGCCGGTCTATCAGGTCCTCCACCAGGGCGCCGATGGCCGCATACGGCACCTTCTGCTCCAGGGCATGGCCTTGTGCCCGGGCCGGCACCGCACCCTCCAGACCTGCCGCCGTGGCCAGTAGATCGGAAGAGCACACGTCTGAACTCCAGTCACACTGATATATCTCGTATGCCGTCTTCTGCTTGAAAAAAAAAAAAACTATTCCACAACTTCTACCGTACCATTCCCGGCAGTAACCACGTCCGGTATTTGCTCGGAACTCGTCTCGTCTGCCCTCCGCTTGCACTACATTATCTTTTCTGCCGTCTCCTCCTTACACA